>CAZWUL010000013.1:0-29939 GCA_964636625.1 uncultured Atribacterota bacterium
TGTTAACAATCCTTATTTTACAGGGGTTTTGGGAAATGAAGTGTCAAAGTCAGGATTAATTAATAATAGATAATAGATAAATAAAAGATAGTATTTTATTATAAAAGGCCTGCTTTTTTTAAGAAAAATAGCAGGCCTTTTATCTGTTTAATTATTTTCCGCTTATACTTTCAAGCTGTAAGTCTACCACATCAAAGTAAACTAAAACTTTTTCTATACATTGATAATGAAAATCAACCCTTTTTTTATAATCTATTTTTTTGCAGGTTTCGAAGGTAATCCCGTTTATTCCAAGATGGTTTAAGGCCTCATGAGTACTGCTGCCCTCAATTGGTTTTACAATAACATCAAACATATTTTTAGAAGAAATAACTACCTCATTTAATTCATTAGCAAGATAATCTGCTATCTCATTTAAAAAAGGGTTTTTATCATCATCTAATACAATCGTTTGTCCATAAAAATTTTTATCTCTATGATAGTAATCAGCAGATTCATGCAAGTCTAAAAGAAAATCAATTTTATTATTTCTCATGATTTTAAAGATTTCTCCAGCCAATACCTTAATCTCTTCGTTTGAACTAATATCACCAGGATAATGGCGATTTAAATCCTTATCAGCAGACATTGCACGAACACCATGCTCTACTGCTTTTTTATTAGCTTTCGGAATAATGATAACTGTCCCTCTCTCAAGTTCAATATCTTCCATAAACCGCTTGGCTGCTTCTATTCCTGCCAACTCATCCCCATGGACTCCTGCTATAATCATTATTACAGGGCCTGTTTGTTCAGCCGAAAAAATATAAGCCTTGGTTTGATAGTCTGTTTCTGCACAAATAACTATTGTTGGTTTATCTATGTTTTTTGAAAAATCCGCCATAACAGTACAAAATAATATCTGCATAAAAGCACAAAAGGCTATCAATATGATTAAAAGAAATCTGCCTGAAAATAATGTTTTATTCTTATTCATGTTTTATTAAACTTCCTAACTGTAATTTCTTTCTAGTCTATTAATATTCTCTCAGGTACACTAATATAGGTATCATTTGCTAAAAACTCCATTCTTTCCCCATTAGAATCACTTACAACCCGATAGGATTTTATGCTATATCCGGGAATCCCTTCCTGTAATACATTATTTTCCTGGGAAAATATATTTTCTTTTTTAATTTCTATAATATCAAAATCCTCAATTTTTTTGTCCATCGTTATAATCTTAATCTCTTTATCTAAAGTTTTTTCACCATATATAGCCGCTACTAAACTATCTCCCTGAACCTCACAGAAAAGAACTATTGTCTGGTCTAACGAATTTTTAAATCTCAAATCCTTATAGCCATAAAATACAGCAGAGTCTCTACCCAAGGGGACATAGCTGGTTGCATCACCATAAATAGAATGATTGTACCTTTCAATGATTTGTAGATTAGCAAGTAAGGCAGCATTATAAACGGTTGTAGATACCTGACAGATGCCACCACCATAGCCGCTTACGAATTGACCATTTGCAATAATAATACTCTCTTTATACCCATCATCTTTCTCAGCAGGCCCTACTAATTGATTAAATAAAAAATTTTCACCCGGCTTTAATATAAGTCCATTAATCTCATCAGATGCTTTTTTTATGTTAAACAGGGTATTCTCTTCCTTGCCTTCCAGAGTAGTCTCAAAACTGCTTAATTCCTGATTAACACCGATTTGTACAAGCAGTTCAGCAGTTGTAACTTCCGGTTGTCGATAATCAACTGGTAAAGATACCTGTACAGAAGGTTTTATATTAACTGAATCAACAATGTTCTTCTGTAGTCCAACAAATAGTTCTTCTTCTCTTATTTTGATACCAATTTGGGCAGGAATAATCCTATTTGCTTCTATAAAAGCATCTTTTGGAAGTTTTTCTATTTCAACTTGTAGCTTGGTAATAATTTTTTTAAATAGATCCTGGTCAAGAGAAAGGTATTTTTGAACAGGCAAGGTCTTTTCTTGTCTTATAAGATATATTCTCTCTTTTAATCTTTGTAAGAACGAACCTCGTCTGCCAATTGCATAGGCATCATTTATCAACTTCTCTATATTAATTGAAGCACCTATTTCCTCTTTTGGAACAAATGTTTTTTCAAAATTTTCATGTTGTATTTTTACAGGATTTAATAAGATATCTAGTGCTATGGGGGTTAAAACAGTTTTAGCCTGAGCAATATTCTGTTTTCCTAGATCCTGATGCAATGCAGTAATATTTGGATAGATTTTTTTATTATAAATTAACGTATCAATTGCATAAATGGTAAAAAAAATAAAAATTATTATAAATACAAATAAAAATATTTTTTTATATTTTCTCTTTTTTTTGTGATTTAATTGGTTTCTTCTTTTGTAATTATACTGATACACTTATTTCTCCTTATCTTGTTTATTGTAATTGGAATACATTAAAATTTTCATTATCTTAATAGAAAGTTCATTGAAAATAAAATAGTTTTAATATATAATAAAATGCGATTATGGCAGTAATTCTTGCGGGAATAGCTCAGTTGGTAGAGCGTTGGCTTCCCAAGCCAAAGGCCGCGGGTTCAAGCCCCGTTTCCCGCTCCATTTATCATATCTACTATGAAAAACTACTTGCTAACCCAAAAGTCTACCAATTACATCTTCTCCCTTTAACATAAGAAAAACAATATATAAGAGCATTGCCAGCAAAAATCCCAGTAATACTCTACCATAAAGAATCGCCAACCTGTATTTTACCGAATCCAGTTTCATTAATCTCACTATAAATTTCGATAAAACAATAATTATAAATATAATTATTATCAGTAAATATATTGCCTCATTCATAATATAACTTCTCCATATTTATCCAGAATAGAAATAGCCTGCTATTTCTATTTAAAATTAATGCCGATACAATCAGGTATTTAATTTTCTAATCCATGCTCCCAGGTCATTATGATATTGATTTTTGTTATGTCCCAATTTCATGGAAATATCAGTAATTGAAATGAAATTATTACTAATTGCCCAATAATCGCTATTTTCTTCCAGTTGTCCCTCAGGCTTGTTTCCCTCAATCCAGAAATACTCTGTTCTATAAGCCTGATATATCTTTTTAATAGTTTTTTGATGAAATATCTGTGCTAATTTGGTTAATCTAATACCTTTTATATCCCGGTATTCCACATTCGGGACATTAATATTTAATACATGGGGATTTTTATTGAAATCTACTGGCATTGTTTTGAAAATTTTCTCTATCGTCTTAATAGCAGAGGAATAAACCGGGGATCCCTCATTCTTGTCAATTGAGATAGCAATAGAAAAAATATTATGGAAACCACCCTCTATTGCGGCTCCAACAGTACCTGAATAAAAAATATCCTGACCCAAATTTAATCCTTCGTTAACTCCTGAGACAATTATGTCTGGCTTCTCATGTGCGCATAATTCTTCTAATCCTATGAGAATACAATCAACCGGTGTACCACTTAAAGCATAACCACGGGAAGCCTTTTTGGACCACATTTTTCGGCAACTGATTGTCTTATAAAAACTACTGGAATGTCCGACACCACTTCTTTCTCTATCAGGCGCTATTACTATAATCTTTCCAAATTTTTCTAAACTTCTACTTATTTCTTTCAAACCTTCTGAATGAATTCCATCATCATTTGTCAATAATATTTTCAATGCAATGCCCCTAATCTATTTTTTATTTCTTTTGCAGCAATAACACCTGAAACAGATGCTTGAATCAATCCCCGGGTAATTCCGGCTCCATCACCAACTGCAAAAAGATTTTTAATTTTGGTTTCCAGGTTGTTAGATAATTCTAATCTCGCTGAATAAAATTTAACTTCTACTCCATATAATAAAGTCTGCTTACAAAATACTCCTGGTGCAACTTTATCTAACGCTTGTAGCATCTCTATAATGTTATTTAATATTCTATAGGGTAAAACAAAGCTAAGGTCTCCTGGAATAGCACTGTTCAGAGTAGGAATTACAATTGAATTATTGATTCTTTCAATAGTAGATCTCCTTCCTGACATTAAATCACCCAGACGCTGGATAATAACCCCTCCACTTAATAAATTTGCTAAATTGGCAATATGCTTACCATAGGCAATCGGTTCTTTAAATGGTTCAGTAAAATTGGTACTTACAAGCAATGCAAAATTTGTATTTTCTGTTTTTTTACCCTTGTAACTATGTCCATTTACTGTAGTGATATCACCATTGTATTCAATGACAACCTCCCCGTGTGGACACATACAAAATGTCCTTACTTTATCATCAAACTGGGAAGAGAAATATACCAATTTTGATTCATAAAAACTCTGAGTCAGATGTTCCATAATTACCGCTGGCAATTCTACCCTTACACCGACATCTACAGGGTTATTGCATATTTTTAAATCATTTTTAACTGCCTGTCTTTTTAACCATTCAGAACCCACCCTGCCAGGAGATAAAATAACATACTTACAATTTATAGTCTCTCCTTCAGTTGTTTTAACACCATTGATAAGATTTCCTTTTTTTATTATCTCTTTAACTTCAGTAGTGGTCCTTATCTCAATTTTCCCTGTTAGCGAATTATAAATATTTTTTAATACTGTAAAACAGTTTTCAGTACCAAGGTGCCTAATTATGACTGGTATAAACTTAAGATTAGCTTTTGCTGTATTTTTTTTGACAATTTCAATCTCTTCCTGGCTGGTTCCATAAATTTTTTTATCTGCTCCAAATTGAAGATAAACATCATCTACATATTTTATAAAATTAGACAGTTCTTTCTCTGTTAAATATTCTGAAAGAATACCCCCGATACTGGTACTTAAATTAAGTTTTCCGTCACTGAATGCACCGGCACCACCCCAACCGGATAATAATGAGCAAGGATTACATCTCTGGCATGGTTTTTTCTGTTCCCTCATAGGGCACTTTCTCTTATTAATATTTTTACCCTTTTCCAGTATCAATATCTTTATATTATTATTATTTTTCAGCAGTTCCAGAGCCGCAAAAATCCCTGCCGGACCTGAACCTACTATTACTACATCATATTTGTTACTCATCATGGTCACCTTCTTAATAAATATTATCAGGCGAAAATAAGTAAAGAAACTTTTTAATAAAAAACGTCCCGCAGGACGATTAAAAATACTATATTTATTTTATCATTTGGAAAAAATTCATTTTTTTATTACTGAAATAATTTTTTCTTTCAAATTCTCCAAGGTACATGTTTCTGAACCAAAATTGTGCTTATTTAATATTCCGGCATATTTTAGCCCGGAACCGGTTATAATAGCTACACATTTATCTTTTTTGTTTATTAAACCGCTGTTTTTCATTTTTTTTATAGCCATTAAAGATACTACTGCTGCCGGTTGTGCAAAAATCCCTTCTTTAGCCAGTAACAATTGACCTTCAAGGGCTTCCTTATCAGAAACAGCTGTTAGAATACCATCATACTCCCTTAATTTTCTTAACAATTCATTTCCGCTTGGAGGATAGGGATTTGCAATCGCATTATCAATAGCTTCCGGCTTGGAAATCAATGATATTTTTTCGTCACCATTTATCCAGGCATTGTAAATCGGAGCACATCCTTCCAATTGTACACAAATAAATCTGGGTAAACGATCTATTAGCTTATGTTTATAATATTCCAAAAACCCTTTAATGATACCTCTTGCGTTTCCACCAGAACTGGTTGGTATTACAACAAAATCCGGAACATTATAATTAAGTTGTTCGCAAATTTCAAAGGAAATACTTTTGGAACCTTCTATCCGGAAAGGAACGTCAGAATTAAGAAAATAAATACCTGTTTCCCTACCTATCTTTAGGCTTTCATAGTATAAGGCACCATAATTACCATCTACTTTAATAAGTACAGGATTGTACATCAAAACAGGTTTAATCTTTTCCATGGGTATATCAGCAGCAACCAGAATGAATGTTTCCATTTTTGCACGAGCTCCATAGGCAGCAACTGAAGCAGCCATATTACCACTGGAAACAGTTCCTATTCTTTTATAACCAAGCTTTTTAGCATGTTGTACGCAAACAAAAGTTCCCCTATCTTTAAAAGACCAGGTAGGATTAACAGTTTCATTTTTTAAATAAATACTTTCTAAATCCAAAATGGAGGGCAAATTATTAGCCTTAATTAGAGGTGTAAAGCCTTCGCCTAAAGATGTATTATCTCTCATATAAGTAAATGAATAAAAAGACGCAAATTTATCAATAATATTTTGATTATAAATAGATGTTTTTTTCTGGTCTAAGGAATTATCTTTGTTTGTTTCATTTTGACCATTAATTCGTAATTCCAGTGGCTCGGAACACTCATCACAACGGGGGAATACCCTTTCGTAGGAATATTCTTTTTCACATCCTGTGCATATATATTTTCCCTGCTTCAATTATTTCCCTCCAAACTATTATTAAATTAAATATGGTCGGGGCGAGAGGATTTGAACCTCCGACCCCCTGAACCCCATTCAGGTGCGCTTGCCAAACTGCGCTACGCCCCGACTGTGTAATCAATACAAATAATATTATACAAGAGCCTGATTATTCTAGCAACCAGATAGGAAAAATAAATATAGCTATAAGATTTTTTAAGCAATACGACTTCCAACTTTGGATTTCAGGCAAAAATTGTCACCTATCTTATCTTAATTTTTTTATGGTTAAACAAAAACTTCCTTAATGGTTTAACCGGATTATATTTTAAATTCTTATATATCTCTTACCTTCAACCTCTCTGATTATATTTTTTAATTCAAGAGATAATAATGTCTCATTTACCTGTGCCGGGCTCAATTCTGTTAAATTAGTAAGTTCGTCAATATGTAAAGGATCTGTAGAAATATACTCTAAAAAATGTTTTTCATTTGCATTTAAGTTATCAGTATCAATTCTTTTATCTTTTTTAATACTATCTCTATTCTCATTATCATTGTAAAAAATATTTTTAGTTTCCAGCTCTTCTATGATATCCCGGTAACTATTTACCAGTTTTGCCCCCTGCTTAATTAAAGCATGACAACCTGTTGAAAGAAAAGAATGGATACTGCCGGGAATAGCAAATACCTCTCTTCCCTGTTCAAGAGCATAATCGGCAGTAATCAATGCACCGCTTTTCTGTGCTGCTTCAACAACCAAAGTACCTGTGGATAAGCCACTAATAATTCTATTTCTCCTTGGAAAATTATTTTTCTCCGGTTTCCTGTATATAGGAAATTCCGTAATTATGGCACCATTTTTTATGATTCTATCAGCAATTGAAATATTTTCTGCAGGATATATACAATCAACACCACATCCCAAAACGGCCACTGTTTCTCTGCCGGCCTCCAGCGCACCAAGATGAGCATTAGTATCAATCCCCCTGGCTAAACCACTAATAATAACATAACCCCTGGAGGCCAATTCTAATGCAATCTCGTGTGCAATTTTTCTACCATAATAGGTAGCCTTTCTCGAGCCAACAACCGCTATACTTTTACTATTATCAATAATTTCCCGAAAATTTCCTTTGTAATATAAAATAGGCGGCGGGTCATAAATATTTTTTAATAAGTCCGGATAATCATCTTCCTCAATAGTAATTACATTAACTTTCATCTTTTCTAAAAGCAATAATTCGCTATCAGGGTCAATTCTTTGTTTTTCAAATTCAATTTTTTCCCAGGTAGCTTGACCAATATGTAATATTCTATGAATACTTTTTGCTTTGTTAGTGCTTTTCCATGCTTCCTCAAGAGAAGAGAATGATTTTCTTAAATTAGAAAATCGAATAGGGCCAATTTCTTTAACTTTATTCCAGGCTAACCAATATTTTAATTCTTGTTTTTCTAACATTATTGTATTATCTCTAACTTAATATATATTATTCTAATACAAACCTTTACTTACCAGGATATTGACTGCTCCATTATCCCTGATGCCCTCTCCGGGATTTGGATTCTGCGCAATTATTTTACCCTCAGTTAATTGGTGATGCATAGCGTAGGCAACACTGCCAATATTGTAACCAACTTCTAGTAATATAGCTTCAGCCTCCGGGATAGTTTTTCCAATTAAATTAGGAACCTGGTTAGCAACCCTGGTCTTTCTAACTTCAACCTCAACAGTTCGGTTTTTTTTAATCTCGGCGCCTGGTGATGGACTCTGGCTAACCACAAAAAGATTATTACCCTCCACCGAAAATGGTTCATCAATAATAAGCATTTTCAAACCATTACTTTGCAAAACTTGTCGGGCAGTTGTTATATCCTTATTTAAAACAGAAGGAACATTAACATTTGGTATATTAAAAATAGTTTGGTAGGTTAAAAAAGCTGCATAAGCCCCTATTCCAACTGTGATTATTACCACAATTAATAAAAAAATAAAACGAGAAATTCCTATTATTACTTTTGGTACCATTCGCCTATCCTGTCATGCTTTTTTTAACTTCGTCATAAAAAACCCATCAACATTCTCACCTGAATAACCAGGTATTAGCTGTATTGAGTGTTTTAATTCAGTATTATATTTTATCACGCCATACTCTTTAACAAAAGAGGAGGTGTCTTGAATAATAAGCCCCTTATGCTTTTCCAGAAATTTTTTAATTAAAAAATCATTTTCTTCTTTTTCCATACTACAGGTAGAATATACCATTTCACCGCCTGGCTTCAAATACTGTGCAGCAACACTTAGGATTTTCTCCTGCAAATTGGCAGCTTCTTGCAATTGAAAAACATTTATATTCTTCCATTTTAAATCAGGCTTTTTTCTGATAACACCTGTCCCCGAACAAGGAGCATCAACTAATATCTTATCGGCTTTTTCGAAAAAATCAGCACAAAAGACAGTAGAATCTTTTAGAAGGTATCTAACAATACTTATACCTAATCTTCTGGATTCAGTTTTTACCATTTCCAATCTTCTTTTGTTTTTTTCAAAAGCAATAATATTCCCCTGGTTTTTCATCAATTGCCCCAGATGGGTGGTTTTGCCACCAGGACCACTGCACATATCAATAACTAATTCTCCTGGCAGAGGAGCTAAAAGCCTTGAGGCAAGCGAAGAGCTTTCGTCCTGAACCGAAAATAATCCTGATTTAAACATTGTAGAATCAGATATATCCAAAAATTCTTTAATTATAAGCGATTCAAAAGGAAGATACTTCCCTTCTTCAAATCGGATCATTGCTCCAGATAACCTTTTCTGTAAATCAGGCATATTAATTTTTATAGGATTGACACGCAAAGTTGTATTTGGTTTTTTGTTCATAACTTTACACATATTAATGCATAAATTCACACCATATCTTTTTATCCATCTCTCTATCAACCATTCAGGAAAGGAATAATAAACAGAAATATGTTTTAGCTGTTCCTGGTTAATGTCAGGCCAATAGATAGCATTTGTTTTTCGAATAATTTTCCGTAATATGGCATTAACAAGATTTGAATATCTGTAATTTTTACTTTTTTTTGCCAAATTAACAGATTCATTCACTATTGCATAATCAGGAATTTTATCTAAATAAAAAATCTGGTAAATACCAATTCTTAAAATATTCTCAATATCCAAAGGGAGTTTTCTGTCCTGCCTGGCAAGGAATTGCCTGATAATCCAATCCAGCTTTTTCCGGAATCGGGTTACCCCATAAGCTATTTCCTGAACCAGGGCTTTATCTTCCTTTTTAAGAGTACAATGTTCAAAATAATATTGGATTAAAATGTTCAAGTAAGCATTCTGTTTTTCCACTCTGATTAAAATTTTTAAAATCAATTCCCTTATATTGTCAAATCTCAAAACTGAATACCTTTATTATTTTTTAATTTTATCGCTGTTATTAAATTCTAAGAATATTTTAATTAAATGAATCCCCCATATTTATACAATATCCATTGATAAACTGGGCAACATCCATCTCTTTAGAACCGGGAAGGATGAGTCGTTTAATTTGAACATAGGTATTATCACCTGTTAATACCAGTATACCCTCTTTTTTTACCTCGATAATATCACCCGGTTTCTTTTGAAATATATCATAATTCTCTCCGGCATTTTTGAACAATAATGCCCGGGTAATTTTTATTCTTTTACCTTTGAATTCAGTGTAGGCACATGGCATATAAGCAACTCCCCTTATTAAATTAATAATGTCCGCACCATTATTCTCCCAATTTATTCTGCAATCAGTTTTACCTATTTTCCTGGCATAGAAGAACCTTCCCTCTGGTTGAGGTATTTCCTTATAATTGCCTTTCTTAATATTATCGAGAACCTCTGGCATCATTTTAGCACTTTCTTCTGCAAGCCTTGTACTTAATTGCTGACAATTCTCTCCTGGTAATATCTTTATCTTTTTTTGCAATATAATATCACCGGCATCAATTTTCTCATTCATAAATAAAAAGCTAATGCCTGTTTCTTTCTCACCCTTAATAATAGTCCATTGAATAGGTGCAGAACCCTTATAATGGGGTAATAAAGATGGGTGAACATTTAAACAACCATTAATCGGTATTTTTAATACATCCTTGGAAAGTATTTGTCCATAGGCTATTAAGACAATTAAATCTGGTTTATAGTCTTTTATTTTTTGTATTGATTCTTCAGAATTAATACTATCTGGTTGAAAGATATTTAAACCATGCTCCAGGGCTACTTCTTTAATCGGGGACGCTGTGATTCTTTTTCCTCTTCCCGCCGGCCGATCCGGTTGAGTGATAATTGCGACAATATCTTCTCTTAAAGAAATAATCTTTTTCAAGACTGGAATACCGAAAGAAGAAGTACCTACAAAAATTATTCGCAAAACATGACCTCCTTTAAACCCTAAACTGTTTTCTCAATCTCTCTTAACTGTTCCTTAATCAGAAGTCTCTTAGCCGGACTCAATCTATCTATAAATAAGTACCCTTCCAAATGATCTATTTCATGCTGCAAGGCAATGGCTAAAAAACCTTCCTGGGTAATCCTTATCTTCTTTTCTTCCAAATCCAGGGCTTCCACAGTAATAGAATAAGATCTTTTAACCGGAGAATAAATACCTGGAACACTCAAACAACCTTCCTCTTCTTTTGTTTTACCTTCGCGTTTAACAATCTCAGGATTGACTAACACAATCACTCCTTGTTCTTCAGTATCAATAACAATTATTTTTTTAGAGATACCTACCTGTGGTGCAGCCAATCCAACTCCTCCCTCAGCATACATAGTTTCAATCATATTTTCGGCGAGCTCTCTAATCTCGTCATCCACCCTGGCAACCGGTATAGCCTTTTCCCTTAATATAGGGGAGCCATATTTGTGTAATTTTAATATTGCCATTCTTTTCTCCTCCTAATATACTTTCACTGGATTTACATCAATTATTAATTTTACATCATTTGATTTAAATTTTGAAATATATTGAGATAGCCCTCTTTTTAAATTATCTATATTATGGTTTTCTGTATTGAGCTTAAGTATATATTGAACCTTGTTCTTATCCTTCTCCCGCATAATAATAAGGTTTTCCTGTTTTAATTGCAAGCCCAAATCATATTTAGATATTAAATTTGTCCTGTGCATATAATTTATAAAATCAATAGCACTTTTTTTGACACTTTCCCTTTTTTTACCAATAAATTCTATTTTAATCAATTTAGCAAGTGGAGGATAATCAAGTTCCTCCCTTATCATTTTTTCTTTTTCAAAAAATAACCTGTAATCCATTTTTGTTAAAGCCAGCAAGCTATGGTGTTCAGGTTGAAATGTTTGAATTATTAAACTCTTTAATTCTTTCTTTGTTATTAAATTCAAAGCTAATTGATAAAAAAGCTGGAAGGATAATTCAGCTGATTTATAATCCGGTAAATTTAACAGACAATCTGCTAAAATGACCCCTACCAGACCAACGTTTTGGAAATCCAGCTCTCGGAAGATAAGTTGTGTTCCTATTAAAATATCAATTTTTCCCTGGTTAAATTTACTTATTATTTTCTTTTGATTATTAACCCTGGGAGCAATATCAATATCTAATCGTTCCACAACAGCGCCGGGAAACATTCTCTTAATAAATATTTCCACATGCTGTGTCCCGAAGCCCAAGGGTTTGATTTTTCCATTACCGCATTCAGGACAATTTTTCTCCATTTTTACTTTTATACCACATTTATGACAAACAATATGTTTGATGTCTCCTTCAAGATGGCAAGCTAACAGATGGTTACATTCAGGGCATCTTATCACATGACCACATTGAGAACAAATCATATAACCAGCAAATCCACGCCTATTGTGAAAAAGTAAAACTTTTTCACCTTTTTTAAAACATTGAACAATCTTTTGTTGCAACTGGAAGCTAATTGTTTTTTGAAATGATTTTTCTTTCTCCATATTAACAATCTGTATTTCAGGGTAATTCAAACAAGAATTGAGCAGATACCTTTCACTTTTTAAAATATATTTTTGTTTAACTGCATCCTGATAACTTTCCAGAGATGGAGCAAAACTTCCCAATATAACCTTAGATTTGCATAATTTTCCCCTTCTTAAGGCAACATCCCGGGCGTTATACCGGGGCATTCTTTCTTCTTTATATAATAATGAATTCTCTTGTTCTACGATAATTAATCCCAGATTTGGAAAAGGAAGAAAGATATTGGACCTTGTTCCAATTACAACTTTAATATCACCTCTTGCTACCTGAAGAAAACGAAGGTATTTTTGGGTTTGATTGACTTTCTTATCAAATATCCCTGATTTATCATTATATTTTTTTAAAATATTTTTCTTCAGCTGAATACAGGAATGTTGCTCCGGCACCAGAAGCAAAACCTGCTTCCCCTGCTGCAAAGTCTTTCTAATACATCTCTCATAATAACGGTTTCTTACTTTATAATTTTTATAATGAAAAAGAATTGTCTTTGGGATATTATCTATATATTCAGAAAGATTGTTATTAAATTTGAACAATTGCTGCTGGTAATTCCCGACACTATGAACTTTTATTCTTTCTGCAACTTCCAGAAAACTATCAACTTTTTTTCGGGATACCTGGGTAGGTATAATATGGCTAATTAGCGTACCGATGGAGCCTAAATAATACTTGGAAATCCAGTCAATTAACCTGATTATTTCCGGAGATAATATTGGAATAGGGTCAATAATTTCTTCGATTTCTTTCAGACGTTTAACATTTGCCTCAGAAATTATTTTTGAAATAATGCCAATAATCTTTTTATTTCTAAAAGGTACTTGCACTCTCTTACCAATATCAGCTATTTCTGCCATCTCAGGAGGAATAAGATAATGAAACCCCTTATTAGTATTGATTTTTAGTGGGATTACTTCCGCAACGATTTTTCTATTCATTATAGCGAATTACCATTATCAAGACCTGGAAGATTACGCTGCATATTATCAAGAATATAGCCTGCTAATTGATATTTTGACATAAGTGGTAAATCTTTCTTTTTCCCCTTTTTATCAATAATCAACACCTTATTGGTTTCAACTTCAAAACCACTGTCTTTCCTGCTTATATCATTAGCGACAATATAATCCAGGTTCTTAGATTTTAATTTTTCTAAAGCATGTTTCTTTAAGCTTTCAACCTCGGCAGCAAATCCTACCAATATTTGTTTCGTCTTTTTTTCTCCGGCTTCTTTCAAGATATCAATATTTTTTTCCAGCTCCAGATGTAAGTTATTTTGTTCTTTTTTCTTTATTTTCCCTATAAACTTTTGCGCAGGTCTAAAATCAGACACTGCAGCCGAAGAAATGAAAACATCTGAGTCTTCAAAATTAGACATCACTTCGTCTCTCATTTCCTGGGCGGTAGTAACATGTATAATTTTAACCCCGTAAGGTTCCTGCAAACAGGTGGGACCGGTAATTAATACCACCTCAGCCCCTCTATTTCTTGCAGCTACAGCCAGAGAAAAACCCATTTTACCGGTTGAACGATTTGAAATAAATCGTACCTCATCAATAGGTTCTCTTGTAGCAGAAGCGGTAATCAGAATCTTTTTGCCTTTTAATGAATAAGCTTTACTAATCAGACCTTTTACTGCATCAAGAATATCGATTGGTTTAGCCATTCGTCCATCTCCATATTCTCCACAGGCTAAATTCCCTTTATCGGTTTCAACAAAAAAATAATTCTGCTTTAATAGCTTTTTGACATTGTTCTGATAGATAGGATTGCTAATCATTGCACTGTTCATAGATGGTGCAAAAATTGTTTTCCTTTTAAAAGCCAATACAGTAGTAGTAATCAAGTCATCTGCCAACCCATTTGCAATTTTAGCAACTATATTTGCAGTAGCAGGGGCTATAACGATAAAATCAGCCCAGCGGGCTAAAGAGATGTGCCTGATTTCCTCCTCCTCTTCGTTCTCAGGAAAGAGATTTGTATATACCTTATTCTCAGATAAAACAGCAAGGGTAAGCGGGGTAATAAAATGCATAGCATTTTTGGTCAACATTACCTTGACTTCAAAACCTTCTTTTTTAAATAATCTTACTAATTCTGCACTCTTATAAGCAGCTATCCCTCCGGTAATACCAAGAGCAATTTTTATTCTTGTATTTCCATTTTCTCTCATAGATTTACCAATATTCTTTCATAATAATATAATATAATTAATCTTATTACTTGTTACTTGCTTCTTTTTATAACAAGACATTCCATGATAGCAGATATCGATTCAGGAGAATCATAGAGAATATTTTGCTTTTTGTTTTTTGATTTTACATCGTTCGCTGATAATAATAGATTTTAATTCCTCCAGCGCTTTCGCAAAATGATTATTAATTATCAAGTAATCATAATGCATTATTTCTTTTAATTCATTATGGGCATCTTGGAGTCTTTTTTTTAAATCTTCCTCTCTTTCTGTCTTTCTACCTCTCAACCTGTCCTCCAGTTGCTCCCAGGAAGGTGGAGCAATAAAAATGAATATAGCATCGGAAAACTTTTTTTTCAGCTTCAAAGCTCCCTGGACATCAATTTCTAAAACAAGATCCATCCCGTCACCAAGACTCTCGTCAAGTGTCGACAAAAGTGTACCTTTATAGTCTCCGTGCACCAATGCCCATTCAGCAAACTTGCAATCTTCGATATATTGCTTAAAAGTTTCTTTATTAACAAAAAAATAATCCCTGCCCTCTTCTTCATTTTTTCTGGGTTTTCTGGTTGTTACCGATACGGAATAATGCAGGTCAGGAACACATCTAAATAATTCTTTCCTGAGAGTTCCTTTTCCTACACCGGAAGGTCCAGATATAACAAATAACCGTCCCTTATAATTATTTTTTCCCATTTTTTTTGTCCATTTTTATTTATTGGGTATTTTCTTTCTTCTGATAACTTGTCAGTCTGTTAATAATAGTCTCGGGTTGTAATGCAGATAATATAATCTGATTGCTATCTGTTATCAATACAGAACGGGTCCTTCTGCCATAGGTAGCGTTTACTAATCTTTTTGCCTGTTTTGATTCTTCTCTTAGTCTTTTCATAGGTGCAGAATCAGGATCTAATATCGCAATGACCCTATTTGAATTAACGAAATTCCCAAAACCTATATTCATCATAAATAAATTCATAAAATATCTCCTAATTTATTCAATATTTCTTGATTGTTCTTTTACTTTCTCTAATTCGTCTTTTAATTTGATAATTTTCGATGATATGCTTTTATGGTTTGATTTGGCACCAATAGTATTAACTTCTCTCCCGATTTCCTGGGTATAAAATTCAATTTTTCTGCCAATAGGAGTTACATTTTGCATAATCCTTTTTAATTGGCCAAAATGGCATTTAAGCCTTGTTATCTCTTCAGAGATATCACTCCTCTGGGCCAAAATCGAAATCTCCATTTCCAATCTCCCATTATCAAGAGAAAGATCACCCCCAATTTGTTGGACCTTGTTTTTTAATTTTTCCTGATAATCTTGCACACACTGGTCTTTATCCTTGTCAATTTGTGTGATAATATCTTTCATCCGAGCAATTCTTTTTAAAATATCAGCAACAAGCTTTTCACCTTCTGCTTCTCTGCTCTTAACGAGGTTATCCAGGGCTTCTTTTAAAGAAATCTCAATTGATTTCCATAAATCTTCATTTTCATCTTCTTTAATAAATTCGAAGATTTCTTTAAACCTGAGCAGTGATTCCAGGCTTATTTTATCCTGTATTTTTGCAATTTCTTTTAATCTATTTAAAGATTCTAAATATGAATTTAGTAATTCTTCGTTAAGTCTTATATTACTGATATCATCATTACATTTATCTAATTTTATCAGTACATTTATACTACCCCTGCTAATTCTATGCTGTATAATGTTTTCTATTCTCTGCAGAACTGCTAAAGATTGAATAGGCATTCTCGCTTTAATATCACAATACCGATTATTTACTGATTTTATTTCTACTTTGGAGGAAATGCCATTTACCACTGCTTCTCCCATTCCAAAGCCGGTCATGCTTTTAGCCAAATATCTCTCCTTTCAAAATATAATTTTACCATCATTTTAGGTAATTACCTGGTCCCTGTCAAACAATCATTATATCATTGTTTTATTATACTAAAATTAACCTTGTAGCATATTCTTCAGAACATTAATTATATCTGATTATGTTGCATAATACCAGTTGTAAACTAAAGGGTTATTAGTTATAGTTAAATAAACTTGACCATTGGAATGAAATATATTATAAATGACCTGTGGAAATTTTTTAAAACCAAGCAAAGGTAAAAAATGAAATTAGACAGCATTGCATTATCATCTGTTATTTCCGAAATCAAGAAAAACCTGGTTCCAGCAAAAATATTTGATATATATCAGCTAAATAAATATGAAGTATTGCTGATTTTAAAAAATAATGATTTTACTGGTAAATTGTTTTTTTCATTAAGACCAGACAGAATGGCATTTTTTCTTAGTGATGCCCCTCCTCCATCTGAAAGCTTTTCCTCATTATTTTTTAACCATCTGCAGAACTGGGTCAAAGGAGGATTATTATTAGATATTAAACATTATAATTTTGACCGTATCATCAGCCTTATTATCCAACCTTACCATAAATTCGGCTCTCCAGAACAATATCAACTAATAATTGAATTTATGGGAAAACACAGCAATGCTATCCTGATAGACAAAAATAACATTATTAAATCATCTATAAAGCAAGTCGGATTTGAAGTAAACAGGTATAGAGAAATAAAGCCTGGTGTCAACTATATCTTTCCGCCAGGACAGGAAAAGTATAATCCCTTGACTATAAATAAAACTGATTTTATAGGTATCATAGACAAGGCAAAAAAAAGAAATGACATTAAATACTTATGGCAATTCTTTTTAAATTATTTTTATGGAATTGGGATAAAAACAGCTAAAGAAATTATATTATTTATGAATTTCGCCCTGGAGCAAAAATTTGATTTAAATAGTAATAAGGAATTTTCCCTGCTTTGGAAAAAACTTTCTGAGGTGAAAAAAAATGTTACAGATAATAGGCTTTCACCAGTTGCAGTAATTGACAGTACAACAGGCCAGGTAGTTGATTATTCATTATTATATCCAATAGAAACCCATAATTCATTGAAAATTAAATTTGAAAAAACTTCACACTGCCTGGAATTTGTGTTTAACAAATTAAAAGAAAAGGATAAAAAGCAGAAATTATACTACTCAATTAACAGGGTACTTAAAAAAAACATCGATAAATTTATAGAAAAGGAACAGACATTATTGCATAGAGAAAAAGAAATAGAAAAAAGCTATGAATACAGAAAAAAGGGTGAACTAATCAAGGCAAATTTATGGAACATTAAACCGGGAAGTAAAATAATAAAAGTTGTTGATTATACCGATGATAAGCAAGAGAAAATTATTATCAAGCTAAATCCTGAACTTACTCCAACCCAGAATGCTAAAAATCTTTTTAAAAAATATAAAAAATTACAACAGAATAAAGAAATTATAAAAACACAAATAATAGCTAACAATGAATCTTTGCTGCTCTTAAAACAACTTCAACTAAAATTAACCAAAAATCCGAACTCCCTGGAAACATTGTCTTCATTGTATGATAAACTGGTTAAACTTAATTACATAAAAAAAGAAAAAGATGCTAAAAGTAAAAGAAAAGCAGAACATACTCCTTTGATAAACAAATTCATTTCACCGGAAGGATGGACTATTCTGGCAGGTAAAAATAATAAGCAAAATGAATTTATTTTAAGACACCTATCATCTGGAAATGATTTTTGGTTACATAACTTAACAAAGCCTGGCAGTCATGTAATCATAAAAAATCATAAAAATATAGATAACCCACCTTATCTAACTATGCTTTTTGCTGCCCGGTTAGCGGGATATTTCAGCAAAACAAAAAATAAAGAAAACGCCATTATTATTTATACACAAAGGAAATATGTAAAAAAACCACGAGATGCAAAACCAGGAAAAGTAATCTATTCAAATGAAAAAACAATAACAGTAGTAATAGATTATGATGAGATTAAAAAAGATATAAACAGAATGTCAATTAGTTAATCTTTAAAAAGGCATAACGCTTCTAACTGTTCTGTTATATCTTCTGGCAAAATCGAGGTAAAACTCATTATGTTACGGTTTACAGGATGTACAAACTGCAGATAATGGGAATGCAAAGCCTGTCTTTGTATCAGGAGGGATTGATTTTGTTTCTTCCGATATCCATATAAACTGTCACCAACTACTGGATGACCAATAAACTTTAAATGAACTCTGATTTGATGAGTGCGACCAGTATGTAGCCTGACTAACAACAGGCTAAAAGATTCGAACAACCTGATAACCTCAAAGTAAGTACTGGCTTCTCGACTGGCTATGTCTGTTACTGCCATTTTATTCCCATATTTCTGGTCTCTGCCAATAGGAGCGTCAATATACCCTGCTTCGTCTTTTACGACACCATGCACTAATGCCAGGTATTTTTTTACAATTGTTCTATCCTTTATCTGTTTTGTTAAATCATGGTGAGCCAGGTCAGTCTTTGCAATCATCATCAAACCTGATGTTTCTTTGTCCAGACGATGAACGATACCAGGTCGATTAACTCCATTAATACTTGGTAAATTCCCCTGACAATGATACAAAATGGCATTAACCATAGTGCCATTTCTTACTTTGCCAGCAGGATGAACAATCATACCAGCCTTTTTATTAATAACCATCATGTGGTCATCTTCATAATATATATCAAGCGGAATATTTTCAGCTGTAAGAGGTAAGTCTTTTTTGGGAAGAATTTCTATCAGTATTTTTTCACCGGGCTTTAATATATAGCTGGGTTTTACCTTTTTGCCATTTACAACAATATTGCCATTGGTTATCAGCTCTTTAATCCTGCTTCTCGATAAGTTATGTTCCTTTTCCCTGGATAAAAAAACATCAATCCTGGTATCTCCCTGTCCCGAATATTCTATTTCGACAAAATTATTTTGAAAATTCAAAATTTGTCCCTGTTAATATAAAATTTATAATATTTCCTGGTTATTTATTCTTTAATCTTTAAGTCTATCTTCTTGTTTTTCTTCTTCTTTCTTGAACAAAAAATGAATTAGCAAAAAAAGTAGTCCAATATTTATGGCTGAATCAGCAATATTGAAAATAGGCCATATCCGAAAATCTAAAAAATCAATTACACTGCCAACCCGCAGACGGTCAATCATATTTCCCATTGAACCACCTAAAATAAAAATAAAGGCAAAAAAAACAAGCTTATTTGTCTCGTTTAATTTATTTCGCAGTAAGAATATTATAACCAGAATGACCAATAAGGCAACAATTATAAATATATTATTATGTAATTTTAACAAGCCAAATGCTGAATATGGATTCTGGATATATGTTATATGGAAAATACCTTTTATTATCGGTATGGACTCCATCAAATTAACATTATTCTGGACCCATATTTTACTAATCTGGTCAGTAAAAATTACCAGGAAAACTCCTATCAAAAAACGCATTTAGTATCCACCATCTTTTAGTTGCTATATATAATTGTAATCTAAATATAATTCACTGATTATCTCTTCAGTGCTTTGCTTCTCTTAATACATTAACACATTTCTGACAAATTGTAGAATACTGGCTATCAGCTCCAACTGTTTCGGAATAACACCAGCATCTTTCACATTTTTGTCCGGGAGCTTTCTTTATTACCACTGAAAGTTCAGGGACTTCCTCTGCA
This sequence comes from uncultured Atribacterota bacterium, assembly GCA_964636625.1. GTDB lineage: Bacteria > Atribacterota > Phoenicimicrobiia > Phoenicimicrobiales > Stramentimicrobiaceae > CAZWUL01. The sequence continues at coordinate 20,258 of CAZWUL010000013.1, forward strand.
CTAAAAACATTATCATTTTTATTGAAATTATTATGGTTGTACAAGTTTACCTTAGAAACTATAAAAATAATTTCTAATTGTTCCTTAAATTTTTTCAAATAATTAAAGGTATTTTCGTCCTCTGTATAGATATCTACCTGCGCCTGAAGAGCATTGCCAATTTGACCTTCTTTCCTGGATATTTCCAATGCCTTTAAAACATCTTTTCTGATAGATAAAAGTTTGCTCCACTTCTCTTCAGTATCTTTTCTTACTAACTGCTGGTCTAATTTTGGCCATTCTGATAGAAAAATACTCTCTTCTTTCTGGTTGGAGCTGTTTAAACTTTGCCATATTTCCTCGGCAGTAAAACTTAATACCGGGGCAATTAATTGTGTTAGCTCACTTATAATCCTATAAAGTACTGTTTGTGCAGCCCTTCTTTGCAAAGAATCAGCATTTAACACATAAAGCCTATCTTTTATTATATCAAGATAAAATGAACTTAAATTGAGTGTGCAAAAATTGTGTATATCATGATAAAGGGTGTGGAATTCATAATTATCGTAATTGCTGGTAGTTCTTTTTACTAAATCCTGGAATTGACTTAATATCAGCTTATCAATCTCTGCCAGTTTATCATAAGGTACATTATTGATGTCTGAATTAAAATCATAGAGATTCCCCAATATAAATCGTGAGGTATTTCTTATCTTTCTATAAATCTCGACCAATTGTTTTAATATTTTCTTTGATATGCGAACATCTCTTCTATAATCAGAAGATGCAACCCATAGCCTTAAAATATCTGCTCCATACTCATCAATTACTTCCTGTGGTGGGATGACATTTCCAATCGATTTTGACATTTTTCGACCTTCTTCATCCACGATAAAACCATGAGTCAAAACTGATTTATAAGGAGCCTGATCGAAACTGGCAACTGATGTTAATAAGGAAGTCTGGAACCACCCACGGTGCTGGTCAGTTCCTTCTAAATATAATTCACAGGGCCAATGCAAGTCTTCTCTGCCTCTTAATACTGCTGCATGACTGCAACCTGAGTCAAACCAGACATCCATAATGTCTGATTCTTTTTCGAATTCAGTCCCCTGGCAATGAGGGCATTGAAAGTCTTTTGGCAATATTTCTTCAGCAGTCATTGCAAACCAGGCATTAGAGCCCTTTTCTCTAAATAATTTTTTGATGACATCGATTGTTTGGGGTGTTATGACAATTTCTTTACAATTTTTGCAATAAAAAGCAGGTATAGGCACTCCCCAAACCCTTTGCCTGGAAATACACCAATCGGTCCTTTCTTCTACCATGCTATAAATCTTATCTTTACCCCAGCTTGGAACCCATTTCACCTGATTAATAGCCTGTATTGCTTTATCTCTAAACTTGTCCACTGATACAAACCATTGCTCGGTGGCTCTGAACAAAACTGGTTTTTTGCAACGCCAGCAATGGGGATAAGAATGTAATATTTTCCCTTTTCCTAACAGGTAACCCTTGCCCTGCAGTTCCTCTATTACCTTTTTATTTGCTTCTTTATAATCAAGTCCATTAAAAGGACCCGAATTCTCATTCATGCTGCCCTTGCTATCCAGGGTAGAGATAATTGGTAAATTATACTTGATTCCAATTTCATAGTCTTCCTGCCCATGGCCGGGTGCGGTGTGAACACAGCCTGAACCCTCTTCCAGTGTAACATGCTTACCCAGAATAATCACAGAATCTCTCTCTAACAAAGGATGCCTGGTTTTAATACCTTCAAACAAGTTACCTTTCTTTTCTGCAATAATCTGATATTTTTCGATACCAGATTTTTTCATAACCTGTTCTACTAATTCTGAAGCCATGATAAGGTAATCTTGACCGGCCTTTACCAGGCTATATTTATAATCAGGGTTGAAAGTAATAGCAAAATTCCCAGGTATAGTCCAGGGAGTTGTTGTCCATATAACTATATAGGTTTTTCCCTTTTTCGCCTCAGGGAAAACTGAATCAATATCATCAACAACTTTAAATTTTACATAAATAGAATCACTTTCTTCATCACTATATTCTATTTCAGCAGCAGCTAAGGCTGTTTCACAGGAAGGGCACCACAAAACAGGCTTTAATCCTTTGTAGATGTAACCGCGTTGATACATTTTACCAAAAACATCAACCTGTTTTTCTTCGTACTCCGGTAAAAAGGTCAGGTATGGATTTTCCCAATCGGCAGTAACCCCTAATCTTTTGAATTCTTCTCTTTGAATATCGATATATTTTTCTGCATATTTCTGGCATTTTTTTCTCAACAACACAGGATCAATATCATGCAGGGTAACATTAAGCTCATGGCTTACTTTGTGCTCAATAGGCATGCCATGAGTATCCCAGCCAGGAACATAATAAGCATTATACCCCTTCATCCATCTGTATTTTGGAATAATATCTTTAAGTATTTTATTATAAGCTGTCCCAATATGTATGTTGCCATTAGCATAAGGTGGCCCATCGTGCAGGATAAATTTTTCATTATTACGATACTTATTTAGCAATTTTTTGTCTAATGCCATATTTCGCCAGAATTCAAGCATTTTAGGCTCTTCTTTTGGCAAATTAGCCTTCATTGAAAAATTAGTTTTTGGTAAATTAAGTGTTTCTTTAAAATCCATGTCTTCTCTCCCTTTATCTTGCAATTATCATATTAAAATAAAAACCCCTTGCCAGTAAAAGGGCAAGAGGTTTGATTTCCTGCGGTACCACCTTTATATGTTATCATTGTCTTTGTAAACCAAGATATAATAACCTTCATGAAAAATATAAATATATATTATTCATATTCAGTATTATCGGTACAACCGTTTTGGCTTAATATCATTGCTTCAGCCAAAAATTAAAGAGGTGATTTTCAGTATTTACACAACCTACTCTTCCTCTTATCTTTTGCATAATAAAAATACATACTTAATCTATTTATTTTTGATAAAAAATATTATCATTCTTTTTAAAAAGAGTCAACGAAAACATAAAATTGTGATAATCAAAAACTATAAATTTTCTTTCCATTTATTATCCTGGTTCTGTATATTTCCAAGATTATCCCAGCTACTCTTTTCATTATTCGGATTTATTTTCATTTTAATATCTTCTATCGCTTTATCTTGAATATCGCTTGTCTCTGTCTTTTCAGGTTCTTCTACCATTTCTTCATCAAGCATCCTGATATGAATCTTTAAAGTATTTTTTAGCTTCTCCAGAAGTAGATATTTTCTTTTCTTTAGAGATTCAATCTCGTTGTTTATATCATAAATTTCTTGTTTTGCCTGCTGCTTTATTCTCTCAGCCTCAATTTTTGCATTATCTATCATCACCTGAGATTCTTTTTGAACGTTTTCTTTGATATTGGAAGCACTTTGTTGAGCATTTACCAGTGCACTTCTAAGGGTTTCGTCCATTTTTGAATATTCTTCCACCCTGGATTGGAGTCTTTCTACCTCCTCTTTTAGCTTTACATTTTCATTGAGCACTTCTTCGTAATCTTTGGCAATGCGATCTAAAAAATCATCAACTTCTTCCTCGTTATATCCTCTGAAGGATCTATTAAACTGTTGTTGTTCAATATCCATCGGGGTAATTTTCATTAATCGCCCTCCTTCTATTGGCTTTATACTATGCGTTTAAATGTAATTATTTCCTATTATTTAATAAAATAAATTTAAAATTAACCTTATAAGTGATGTTCGCAATAGGTTTAGTAAAAAAAACACAATAATGGGGGATAAATCAATTCCCATTCCCCCCAAAGGCAAAATAATACGAAATGGGGCCAGTATCGGCTCAGTAACTTTATATATAAATCTTATAATAGGATTTGTCCTATCAACTGGTAACCAGGATATAAATATTCTCGCTAATATTAGATAACTATAAATTCTAAAAACTATATTAATAGCATTAATTAAAAAATACATAAATAAACCTAACTTTCTTTTTCTCTTTACTCAAACTTTTCCTTAATTCTTTGCCCATCTACTATATAAATGACTCTTTCAGCCAGGTTTCCTGCATGATCTCCTATTCTTTCTAAATTATCTGAGATAAAAATTAAATGTATAGCCCGACTGATAGTATGAGGATCTTCTAACATAAAAGTAAGCAGTTCACGAAAAATTTGCTGATTTAATTGGTCAACCAGTTTATCTTTTTCCCAAACAGATTTCGCCAATTCAACATTTCCCCTTAGGTAGGCTTCCAGACTATCCTTTAACATCTCCTTGGTTATTTCTGCCATTCTGGGAATATCTACCAATGGCTTGACCATTGGCTTTGAAGATAGATACTGACTGGCTCCGGCAATATTAGCTGCCCGGTCTCCTACCCTTTCCAAATCAGAAATTGCCTTCATAGCGCAGGTGATTACTCTTAATTTTTTAGAAACAGGGTGTTTTAGAGCAATCAATTGCAAACATTGCTCTTCAATATCTAATTCCATTCTGTCCACTTTTTCATCATTATCAATAACTTCTTGAGCTAATTGCCTATCCTGGTTTATTAATGATTGTATAGCTTGGCCTAAAGAATCTCTCACCATTTCTGACATTTTAATTAAATTATCTCTTAATTCTACCAATTCAGCATCAAAAATTGTTGTTAATTTCTTATCTTCCTTGTTTTTTTTCTCCATAATTTTATAAACCCTATAAAAATATTAGATTTGTAAGCTTTCATATAATATAACAAAAAAGAAATTTTTTTTCAATTAAATAAAAAATAAATAAAAACCATTGGCTAAAAAACACTGGAGATTCTTACAATACGCTAAAGACGAGATTTTTTAGAAAGTTTAATATTCTTAAAAATAGTTGAAATAGTCAAGTTTATTAAAATCAAGTAATTTGGCTTTTTTGTTTCTTGATGGCACTTCCGCCTAAATATGCTTCCTGAACTTTTTTATCATTTTTCAATTCTGAAGAGAGTCCGCTGATAGTTATATTGCCTGTTTCCAATACATAAGCACGCTGCGATACAGCCAGGGCTTTACGTGCATTTTGCTCTACAAGCAAAATAGCAACTCCCTGTTCATTTATCTCCTTTATAATTTTAAATATCTGCTTTACCAGCAGGGGAGCTAGTCCTAAAGACGGTTCATCCAAAAGCAACAATTCCGGGTCACTCATCAATCCCCTGCCTATAGCAAGCATCTGCTGCTCTCCACCTGAAAGTGTACCCGCCAATTGCTCTTTTCTCTTTTTTAATATGGGGAACAAATCATAAGCCCGTTCTTTTCTCTCTGTTACTAGTTTTTGATCACCTCTACGGTTAAAGGCACCTAAATTCAGATTTTCTTCAACAGTTAGGGTAGCAAAAACATGCCTTCCTTCGGGCACATGAGAAATACCATCAATAACTATTTTATAAGCTTCTCTTTTCTTTAAAGATATATTTTTAAATAACACTTCACCATCATGAACAGGAATCAAACCGGAAATAGCCCTGAGCAATGTACTTTTCCCTGCACCATTAGCACCTAAAACACTTACAATTTCTCCTTTTGCAACATCAAGGGAAATTCCTTTCAAGGCCTGGACTGAACCATAATAAATATGCAGATTATTGATTTTCAATAAGTTCTCTACCAAATCACATATCCTCCTCTTCTTCTCTTCCCAGATATGCTTCAATTACAACAGGGTTACTATAAACCTCTTCAGGTTTTCCTTCAGCAATCTTTTTACCTTCATCCATAACTGTAACCCAATCAGAAATACCCATTACAACATTCATATCATGCTCAATCAGTAAAATTGTTAAGTCTTCTTTAATGATTTCGTTCAAGAAGTTCATCAAATCTTCTGACTCTTTATCATTTAAGCCGCTACTTGGCTCATCAAGTATCAAAAGGTCCGGATTGCTGGCCAGTGCCCTGGCAATTTCTAATAATCTTTGATTACCATAAGCAATATTCTTTGCCAGCTCATACTTATACTGACCCAGTCCCACCTGTTCTAATCTTCCCTCAGCTACTTCTTGTATTTTTCTTTCTTCTCTGGTTTGAGACGGTAATAGGAAAATAGATGGCCATACTCCTGACTGACTGCGTGCATGTTGTCCGGACATTACATTTTCCAGGCAGGTCATATCTTTAAAAAGTCTGATATTTTGAAATGTTCGTGCTATTCCCTTAGCAAGTATCTGATGTGGCTTCAAGCCGGATATTTTTTCTCCCTTAAAATAATATTGTCCACCATCCGGCTTATAAATGCCGGTAATAACATTAAAAACGGTTGTTTTTCCAGCACCGTTTGGACCTATAATACTGCTTATTTTACCTTTTTTTACTGTTAAATCGAGCTGGTTAACAGCAACAAGCCCACCAAATCGCTTTGTTAACTTATCTGTTTTTAGCACTACTTCATCAGTAACTCTATTTATATTCTTTTCTTTTTCTAATGTTTTTCCTGATATCATATCTCACTCTTTCCTGCTTTAATTAGCATTGATTCGGTTTGCAGCTTTCCTCTCTGTCTGGGCCAGGCACCGCCAGGTCGGAACATCATCATTAATACCATTACAGCACCAAATATCAACATACGATATTGAGCGAAAGCCTGAAATACTTCTGGGAACAATGATATTGCTGCGGCACCGATAAATATACCGGGAATAGAGCCCATACCTCCAATCAAAACAATACAAAACAACAGGCATGATTCCATAAAAGTAAAGCTGTCAGGAGAAACAATTAAAAGTTTAGTAGCATAAATACTCCCGGCTACACCAGCCAAAGCGGCACCAATAACAAAAGCAAGCAATTTATAATATCTAACATCAATACCAGTTGCCTCGGCAGCAATAACGTCTTCCCTGATACAATTCCATGCCCTGCCAATTCTGGATTCCTGTAATCTTATCAGGGCAATAACAGTCAATCCAACAATAACCCAGATATAATAATAAAATTTAAAACAATTGTTGATAACCAATAAATTACCTATTGATGGAAAACAAATACCAAAAACACCATTAGGACCCCCAGTAATGCCAAAAGGGTTATTAATTAAAGTTAAGCGAATAATTTCTCCCATACCAATGGTTACAATGCACAAATAATCTCCCCGAAGATGAATAATAGGAGAACAAACCAGGTAGGCAAAAATACCTGCGGCAATAGCACTAACTGGCAATAGGAGCAATACCGGTATTCCAAAACTGGTATTTAAAATAGCAGTTGTATAGGCGCCAATAGCCGCAAATCCCATATGACCTAAATCAAACAACCCTACTTCGCCTAATACGACGTTTAAACTTAATCCTAATAGTGTATAAATGCCAAAGAAAAAGGCAACATCAATAATATAGTTATTTTTAATAATAACAGGAAAAAATAAAAAAGCTAAAACTACAATCATAACAAACAATTTATTTTTTCCACTAATCTTATTTTCTTGCTCGATTCTGTTTTTCCCATTCATTATATCACCTTACACCTTCTCAGCTACTTTTTCGCCAAGAATTCCTCTTGGTCTAAAAATTAACACAAGTATCAATACTAAAAAAACAAAGACGTCTTTATAGGCAGTTGAAATATAGGTGGAACCAAGCATTTCTAAAATTCCCAAAATAAGTCCCCCAATCATTGCACCAGGGATATTTCCAATTCCACCTAAGATAGTAGCTGTGAAAGCCTTTAGTCCGTAATTCCAGCCCATGATAAAACTTATTCTTCGATAATAAACACCTACCATTACACCCGCTGTGCCCCCCAATGCCGGACCAAGGGCAAAGATAAAGAATATGATTAAATTAATATTTATTCCCATCAAAGCAGCTGTTTCTCTATCTAGTGCACAAGCCCTGATAGCAGCACCAAAGGTAGTTTTTTGGATAATATAATACAAAATTCCCATTAACAAAAAAGATAAAAGCAAAATAATTATCTGTAAAACATTAATTCTCAAGCCACCAATATTTAAAATATGACTTGGAATAACATTTGAAATATATGCTTGTGGGCGAGCTCCCCAGATAACCATTATGGCATTCTGTAAAAAAATTGACACCCCTAATGCTGAAACAACTGCCGGTAATCTGCCAGCTGGATAGATTGGCCGATAGGCTAACCTTTCAACAACAATTCCCATGATACCGGTACCGATTGCGGCTACTAGCATAGCCGCAATCAATCCACCCCATAAACCAAAGATAGAGGTTATATAAGCAGTCCCCATAACTAATAAAGTATATCCAAGGTATGACCCCAGGGCAAATAAATCACCATGGGCAAAGTTAATCAATTTCATTACACCATAAACCATCGAATACCCTAAGGCAATCAGGGCATAAAAAGAACCTATCGTTAACCCATTTAAAAGCTGTTCAATAATTAATTTCATTAACCTCTACCTCAAATAATAGATTTTATCTTTCGACTATGGCGTAATTACCATCATCATTAACTACATACAGGTTTATTCCTGTTCCTATGCGATCTCCTTTTTCATCAAATCCGATTGGCCCGGTAATGCTCGGGAACTCTTCCATTTCGTTTTTCAGGTAATCAACGAGAACATCTGAGTCTGTGGAACCGGTTTTATCAATTGCTTCTGCAATTACCATTAAAGCATCACCAGCATAAACGGACCATGGACTTGAAGGTAAATTTCCATAAGCTACCTGGTATTTTTCTTTAAATTCCATAGCTTCTGGATTGGTGAAGTATTGTATTAAAGCTTCCTGGGTCATATAACAACCGGAGGCGTATTCCAATCCAGCAATTCTAATGAAATCTTCATTAATAGCAGCATCTCCTCCCACAAAAACAGCATCAATGCCAATTTCTCTGGCCTGCCTGATTATCAATCCTGCTTCAGAAAAATAACCTGTAAAGTAGAATAAATCAGGGTTAGTTTCTCTTAATTTTGTCAATGGTACTGTGTAATCAGATTCACCAGGAGTAATAGCATCAAAATATACTAGTTCAGCAGTACCAGCATCTAAAAGAAATTTCCTGGCTTCTTCTGCTAAACCCAAAGCAAATGATGTATTGTCATGCATTATGGCAACTTTTTCTGCTCCAAAATAAGGCACAACTTCCTCTGCAAAGAACATTCCCTGGGTATCAGTACGACCACATGTCCGGAAGAAATACTTTAAACCTCTTTCAGATAACTCTGTAACTGTAGCTCCATAAGCAATATTAACTTTTTTATGGGCCTCATAAATATCTGAAGCAGGTTGCGTGACAGAGGAACCATAAGTTGAAATGCCTGCTACCACTCCTCTTGATATTAGATTCTGAGCAGCAAGAGAGCCTCCTCTGGGTGTACACTCATCATCAACCACAATTACTTCAATCATTTTTCCGTCTATTACTCCGCCCTTTTCATTAACCATCAGCGCTGCTGTTTCAACACATTGTTTTGCCATTTCTCCTTCAATTGCTTCTGAGCCTGTTAACGGACCTTGTAATCCAATTAATATAGTATCCTGAGCTAATACATTAACTGAAAAACATAAAGCAAAGGTGAGTAATATTATTAAAAAATTTTTTATCTTTACCATAATTTCCTCCTTTTATTTTTAACTTCAGAAAACTTTCTAATTTTAAATATTTTTTCTCTATAAGCTCTACCTCCTCTTCTGAATATCACAAAAATATAATTAAACTACTGATGGTTCTAAAATTAATTCCCCTCTTGCAAATCTT
>CAZWUL010000014.1:0-24895 GCA_964636625.1 uncultured Atribacterota bacterium
ATGGGGCACAGGTTATACACTTAGCTACAGGATTGGTAGTTGGATACCCGCCTTGTCCGAGGATTAATTATTTCAAGCGATTTATTGAACAGCAATTTGGTTTAAAAGTAGTAATTGGGACTCATCCTATCCCCCAAAAATATTATATAACTCATTCAAAATTACATACCTGGGATTCCTCAGGCTGGCAGGAGATTATTCAACCTACACTGGCGAATGAAACAATTAGATTAGCCTATGACTGATTAGTAGTGTACGTAGCAGGGATTTATTATTGAGTTAATTATAAAAGAAGTGTAGATAGTGTTTGACAGATGCAGTTAATAGGGGTAAAATTAAAAAAATTTATTTTAAGATAAATCAAGATTATAAAAGAAGAAAGTAAGCCTGTTCTAAAATACCAGAGAGCCAAAAAAGGGTGGAAAATGGCAGGATGTATAGGCTGAAAATCACTTCAATTATTTTTGAAAATATAAAATATATAATAAAATATAGAATTAATTTCTGTAATGAGAGTGAGAATAAAAATCAGGATATCTGTTTTCTTGCTAAATTAGGGTGGTACCACGATACCTTCGTCCCTATTGTTTGTAACTTTAGGAATGAAGGTTTTTCTTTTTTATGTAAATTAATTAGATGATTGAAAAAGAAGGAGGTGAATCAGGAGAAACTTGTATATAAAATTATCAAGGTAAGTAATAAAGAATTTTTGAAAATAGAAAGGAAAGGATAAATGAGAAGATTTCTAAACATACTGTTCTTAATCGTTTTTTTGGTAGTTATTGCTTTATCAGGACTTGCTGCAGAAGGCTCTAAGATTGTTAAATTGGCACATGTTGTAAATGAACAAGATGCTTTCCATATATCTGCATTAAAGTTTAAGGAAGTTGTAGAAGAAAAGACTAATGGCTCAATTGTTGTTGAAATTCATCCTAATGCAGAGCTTGGTGATGAGCGCACTCTATTAGAAGGAATGCAATTAGGGACTATTGATATGGGAGTAATTACAAATGGACCAATTGCTAATTTTTTGCCCGAAATGGCAGTGTTTGAAATGCCATTTCTGTTTGGCTCTCCTGAAGAAGCCTATCATATCCTTGATGGAGAAATAGGTCAGGAAGTATTGGGCAGATTAAGTAATATCAGAATGCACGGTCTCGCATATTCTGAGAGAGGTTTTCGTAATCTAACCAATAGTGTTCGACCGGTAAAACAGGCAAGCGATATTGAAGGATTAAAAATTCGCTTAATGGAAAGCCCCCTTTATGTGGATACTTTTAAAGCTTTAGGAGCTAATGCCGTTCCTATGGCCTGGACAGAATGTTTAACAGGATTGTCTCAAGGAACCATTGATGGCCAGGAAAACCCGATTGTGGTTGTATATTCTTTTAAATTATATGAATCTCAGGATTACATGACTATAGATAGGCACACTTACGCTCCTGCGACTATAATTACAAGCGATAAATTATGGCAATCGTTAACATCTGAAGAACAGGAAATTTTTACAGAAGCAGCCATTTTAGGCGGGCAGGCAGCAAGAGATTACAACAATGAAAATGAAGCTGAACAATTGCAGTTTATTAAAGATCAGGGAATGATTGTAGAGGAGAATCCGGATCTTGATACCTTCCGAGATGCCGTAGCACCAGTATATGAAAAATATGGCCCTCAATTTGGTGGACTTTTAGAAGAAATCCAGGAATCCCTGGCAGAATTTCGCGGTTAATTTATATTGTTTCGAAAGCTTGGCATCTTGCAGTATTAATTGAAATTAATGCTGCAAGATGCCAAGCTATTTATTTTTAAAAGGATTCAAAATGGAAAGAGTATATTTTAAATTTGTAAGAATCAGTGAAGTGTTAAATAATATTATCAAGGTATTAGTCGGTATTATGTTGATAATTATGACTATTGTAGTAACCGTTCAGATAATATTCAGGATTTTTTTCGATGCTTTATCTTATACTGAAGAAATGTCAAGATACTTGTTGGTGTGGAGCAGTTTATTTGCTGCAAGTGTAGCATATAAGCAAGGAGCACATATTGCGGTTTCTTTTATAGTTGAGCAATTCAAAGGCAAATCAAGGAAAATGATGTCAATTATCATCAATTTATTATCTATTATATTTTTTATAATTGCAATAAATTATAGTTTGCAACTAATAAACTTACAGGTGTTTCAAACATCACCTGCCCTTTTAATCCCAATGCGCTATATTTATTTGTGCATACCCATAAGCTTTTCAGTCATGCTTTTCCATGGCCTGGTAATGCTTTTGGGAGAGTCAATTCAGTTATTAAAGGGAGTAAAATCATGATTGCAATTTTATTATTTTTTTCATTTATTTTTCTTATATTAATTGGTGTACCAGTTGCCATATCTGTTGGTTTGTCTTCAATTTTTATTCTGGCGGTAGGGGATATACCCCTGGTCCTTTTCCCGCAAAGGCTCTTTGCAGGCATAGATTCCTTCCCTTTAATTGCTGTTCCTTTTTTTATCCTGGCTGGTGACTTAATGGCAGAAGGAAAAATGTCAAAGTTAATTGTTAATTTTGCAGAAACTATTTTTGGATTTATGCGTGGTGGTTTATGGATTATAAGCGTAATGGCTTCCGCTTTTTTTGCTGCTATTTCTGGTTCAGGTGGTGCTACAACTGCAGCTATCGGAACACCTTTGATACCAGAATTAAAGAGTCGTAATTATGATCCAGAATTTTCAGCAGCTTTAATTGCTTGTTCAGGGGGTATCGGGGTAGTAATTCCTCCTTCGGTTCCCATGGTTCTTTATGCCTTGATTGCCAATGAATCCATTGCCCGATTATTTTTAAATGGTTTTATTCCCGGAGTTATGATGGCTCTTGCCCTGATATTCATGGCTTTACGGAAAGCAAATAAAGAAAATTATCCCAGGGGAAATAAAATTATATTAAACCAGGTAATTACAACTTTTAAATCCTCTATCTGGGGGCTAATGACTCCTATTATTATTTTAGGTGGAATATTTTCCGGATATTTTACGCCCTCTGAAGCTGCAGTTATAGCAGTTGATTGGGCGTTGTTTGTATCTCTATTTATTTATCGTGATAAAAACTTAAAAGACATTTTCAGGATATTTGTAAAATCTGTTGTTACTTCTTCTCTAATTATGTTGTTAATTGGCACTGCTCAGGTTTTTAGCTGGGTATTAGCTAACTGGAATATCCCGGTTATGATTACAAGCGGCATATTGTCTATATCAGACAATAAGTTTATTATTTTGCTGTTTGTCAATATTATCCTCTTGCTGGCGGGTGTTTTTATGGAAACAACTTCAATTATAATTATTCTGACACCTATTTTTTTGGGGCTAATGACTAAAATTGGGGTTGACCCAATTCATTTTGGAATTATTATGACTATTGCTCTCGCGATTGGAATGTCGACTCCTCCAGTTGCTATTAATCTGTATATTGCAAGTAGTATTTCCGGATATTCGATTGAAAGAATCAGTCGGAAAGCATTACCATTAATATTAACTATGATTGTAATATTATTGATTATAACTTATGTGCCTTTATTTATTCCATTAATATTTTAGTAATTTTAACAATATTTTCACAAAAAAATAAAGCAGGTAATTATATTTGAGAAATAATGTATAATAGCTTTTAAAATCTATCTAATAAATAAAAGTTGGTAACTATTAAATGTATAAAGGAAGGATAAAAATATGGAAAAGAAAAGTAATATGGTAATGAAAGGAGCAAGCCGTGCTCCCCACCGTTCTTTGTTTTATGCTATGGGATATACCAGAGAATCTCTGGAGAAACCTCATATTGGTATTGTGAATGCCTTTAATGAAATTATTCCTGGTCATATCCAGCTTAATGAAATTACACAGACTGTAAAAATTGCAGTAGCTGCAGCAGGAGGAACTCCCATGGAATTCCCTGCTATTGGTATTTGTGATGGCATTGCCATGAACCATCATGGAATGAAATATCCCTTGGCCAGCAGAGAACTTGTAGCTGATTCTATTGAAGCAGTGGCAATGGCTCATTATTTTGATGGTCTGGTAATGGTAGCAAATTGTGACAAGATTGTTCCGGGAATGCTTATGGCAGCAGGACGCTTAAATATTCCCACAATATATATTAGTGGTGGACCGATGTTAGCCGGGCAATATGCGGGAAATGATGTTGATTTGTCTACAATGTTTGAAGCTGTTGGTAAATATAACCAGAAAAAGATAACCGAAGAGGAGTTAACTGAATTAGAATGCTGCGCATGTCCTACTGCTGGCAGCTGTTCAGGTCTATTCACAGCTAACTCTATGAACTGCCTGTCTGAAGCCCTAGGCATGGCTTTGCCTGGAAATGGTACAATTCCTATTGGGTATGGTGCTAGAAAACAACTTGCCAGCCTGGCAGGCAAGATGATTATGAATCTTGTCAAAAATCAAATAAAACCAAGAGATATTATGACTGAAAAGGCTTTCGAGAATGCCATTGCTCTTGATTTAGCAATGGCTGGTTCAACAAATACTGTGCTGCACTTGCTGGCAATTGCTCATGAGGCAGGGATTAAATTAGATTTAAATAAATTTGATAAATTAAGCCGTATTATTCCAATTTTAACTAAAATATCCCCTTCCAGTAATTTTCATGTTGCAGATTTATATTTTGCAGGGGGTATTCAGGCAATCTTAAAAGAACTGGCTGATGCCAAATTAATCAACATCAATGAGATGACCGTGAGTGGCCAGACTATTGGTAAAAACATAGAATCTGCAAAGATAAAGAATACTGAAGTAATAAAAAAATATGATAATCCGTATAGTAAAGAAAGTGGAATTGCCGTGCTGTATGGAAATTTGGCACCCGAAGGTGGAGTTGTTAAAGTTTCTGCAGTCAGTAAAAAAATGTATAATTTTGAAGGTCCGGCAAAAGTGTATAATTCTGAAGAAGAAGCATACCAGGCAATAATAAATGGAGAAATTAAAAAGGGGGATGTTGTTGTAATTAGATATGAAGGACCAAAAGGTGGTCCGGGAATGCGCGAGATGTTAGCTCCTACTTCTGCTTTATGCGGGATGGAATTAGATAATGACGTTGCTTTGCTTACTGATGGAAGATTCTCAGGAGCGACCAGGGGAGCAGCAATAGGGCATGTATCTCCAGAGGCAGCCGAAAAGGGTCCTATTGGCATGATTGAAAATGGAGACATGATTAAGATTGATATTTCTAATCGCGAATTATCAGTAAACTTAACAGAAGCAGAGCTTAAAAAACGTGAAGAAAAATGGACCTTACCCGAAAGAAATATACCGTCTACTTATTATTTAAAAAGATATGCGCATCTGGTTACTTCAGCCAGCACCGGTGCAGTTTTTAAAGAGTTATAGGCTAAATAAAAATAGAATTATATTTGCGTATAAAATAAAAGAGTATGAGAAAATAATATTTCTCATACTCTTTTTGCTCTAACGTATTATTGAAAAAATAATGATATCAGATATATGTTTCCGGTTCTCTTCTTTTTTTGCTCAACTGTTTTAGTGTATTTTTAACAAGGAGCGGTTTTTTATAAATAACTTTTCGGGCATTATTTGGACAAAGCTTAACACAGGCGAAACAGCGAATACAAAGCTTGTCCCTGCTTTTAAGATTGTCCGGGTCAATGGCATTTACTGGGCATATTTCCAGACATGCTTTACAATTTTTACAGAGGTTAAAATCAATAATGGGAGAATGAGCAAAGGTTATTTCACTATGCCGGGGGAGCAACTTACCCATAGATGATATTTTGCCTTTAATATTAAGATCCGGAACATTTTCAATATTTTCAATAAATTCTATTTTTTCTTTTATCTGTTTACCAAAATTCTTTGCAATTGCTAAATCTTCACTGTCCGGTCTTCCTGCTGCAATTTTTATGTCTTTGTAAGAAAATGAATGCTCGCCAATAAAAGAAGCTGCTGCAATTATTTTAAATCCCTGGTTCTTCATCATTTTAGATAATTGTTTTAAAGTTATCCCTGCACTGATGTTTCCATAAGTGACTATAAGAATCATGGGCTGACCATTGCCTCTGATTTTACTCAATACTGGATATAATAAATCAGGAATTCTTTCTTCATAGACTGGAATACCAAGAATTATAGATTCGTCAGATTGAAGACTAAGTTTAAAATTATGACGTTCTTCTAAAGAATTCAAATTGATAGTTCTCTGTTCAGCCACTGCCAAGCTTTCCGCTACTGTATAGATAATTTTTTTAGTAGAATGTGTTGGAGAAAAATATATTTTAACCAGTTTATTAATAATCAATTACACACCTCTTGTGAAATTTAGTGATCACTTTTTATATTGTAATGCAGACTATATCTTTATACAAGAGAAAAACTAAACAAGATATTGAAAAATAATGATTTCTTTTTCTTATAGCTTAAATATATCTTTTTTGTTAAAATTAAAATATTAGGATTAGAAAAGTATTGATATATTAATGCAAACGATAAATTTTGCATCAGCACTATGAAAGATTTTTTTAAAATGAAAGGAGCACCAGAGATGTTAGATTTATTAATGAAAAGAAGAAGCATTAGAAATTTTAAAAATAAAGAGATAGAAAAAGAAAAGATTCAGAAAATTACAAATGCTGCCTTATTGTCCCCATCTTCGAAGAACAACAACCCCTGGAAGTTTTTAATTGTTCAGGAAAAAGAGTTATTATCAGAACTTTCAAAAGCAAAGCTCCATGGTTCCCAATTCGTGGCAGATGCTCCCCTGGTATTTGTATTCCTGGCAGATCCAGAACAGTCAGATGTCTGGATAGAGGATTGTTCTATTGCTGCTACTATTATAGTATTAGCTGCCCAGAGTTTGGACTTAGGAAGCTGCTGGGTACAGATTAGGAAGAGAGAAGGGTCCGGGGGGTTAAATTCTGAAAAATATATTAAAGAAAAACTTAATATTCCTGACAATTTAAGAGTTTTATGTATGGTTGCCATTGGTTACCCCGATGAAAAAAAATCTGAGAAACAAATACCTGAAGAAAAACTGAATGATATTTATTTTAACAGATTTGGAGATTTATGGATTAATAATATTTATTAATACTAAACAGGAGAAAAAAATATTATGACAGAAAAATATGGTTTAGTATTAGAGGGTGGTGGAGCAAAAGGTTCTTATGAGATTGGTGCCTGCAAAGCACTTGAGGAGATGGGTGTAAAAGTAACAGCAGTAACCGGGACTTCGGTTGGGGCCTTAAACGGTGCAATGGTTGCTCAGCATGAGACTGAAAAAGCCTATCAGATGTGGCATGATATTCATCCTTCCATGGTGATGAAGATTGATGAAAAAAGGTTATCTCAATTGTCCCGGTTGGAAATAAAACCAGGTGATATGTCTTATTATATAAAAATGATTGGAGAAATTATTGCTGAACGTGGAATTGACGCTTCACCTTTGCAAAATTTGATTAAAAAAAATGTAAATGAAGAAAAATTACGAAAATCAGATATAGATTTCGGTATGGTGACTGTATCATTTACTGACCGAAAAGCATTAGAGCTATTTGTAAAAGATATCCCTGAAGGTCAGGTTGCTGATTATCTTTTTGCCAGCGCCAACTACCCTCTTTTTCGCTCAGCCAAGATTGATGAAAAGATTTACCTTGATGGTGGAGTGTATGATAATCTTCCAATTCGAATGCTGGTAGAAAAGGGTTACCGTTCTCTTATAACAATTCAGGTTGGCGGTATAGGTAGAAAAAGAAAGGTCAACCTGGAAAACTATAATGTTATTAATATCGAGCCGAAAGAGTCTCTGGGAGGACCCTTAAATTTTAATGCAGAAAAAGCCAGGGAAAATTTAAAGTTAGGTTATTTTGATGCATATCGAGTCATGAAAGATTTATCCGGCCAATTATATTATATAATGATTGAACATCAAGAAGACTATTTTGTTGATTATTTTAGCCATCTTGATGAAGATATCATAACAAAAGTTGCCCGCACCCTTCATTTAAAGGAAGATATTCCACATCGAAGACTACTTTTTGAAAAAATCATACCTAAATTAGTAGATATACTAAAATTACCGGAAAATTGTAAATATCAAGATATTGCGTTATCCCTGGCTGAGAAAATTGCTCTGGAAGTTGGAGTTGATCGTTTTCGTATCTATTCTTTTACAGAATTAATCGATAGCATAATCAACAAATATGGCCAGAATAAAAAAATGGATTCCAAAAAAGAAAGTAGTTTAATCTCTCAATTCGGGTTTCTTTCCTTGTTTAGCGGAGACAATGTTCTAAAAAAGTTAGTGAAGGATTTGTTGAATGAAAAATTAATCAAATCTCTTAAAGATACACAAGAATAAGATAAAGGATAAGGAGGTCAAAATCTTATGTCACAGAACAAGGATTTCTATCAAAAAGTTTTGTTGGTTGATGTAAATACTAAATTTTATCGAGTCGATCGTTTCAAGGTTGGAGATTATTTTGGTCCACCTGATTTAGGCTTATATCTGGCCGGTAAATACAATAGTCTGAATATCGGTACCGGATTGCTGGCTGGTTCTATTTTCCCCGGGTCTAACCGGTTGTTCTTTAGTGGATTTTCTCCCTGTTGGGGTGGTTTTTATATTTCTTCCATGGGCGGAGCCGGACTTGTCTTTGATAATCTGGGGATTAATACGCTATCCATTGTTGGTTGGGCAAGAACTCCTTCTGTATTATATCTGAACCGAATCCATGGAGAAGAAATTAAAGTTGATGTTTTACCTCTTGATTTGCATGCAATTTGGGAAGAGGGCGAAGGCGGGATTTATAGCCTGATGGATTATGTATATGGGGAGTATGGTTACTTTTATGAGAATGAACCTCGTATATTGGCTATAGGGCCTGCTTCGGAAGTAACCGATTTCGGAGCCATTTGTTCAGTCCCCATACAAAATGGAAAGCTGAGTTCTGTGGATACCTGGGCAGGAAGAGGCGGTTTTGGCACTAAAATGTTAAAACAGCATAATATTGCCGCAGTCATTTATGGAGGAACTTATGTGGATGAAGACTTTCGGGATAGAAAAGTTGCAGACCAATGGTTCGAAGACAAGTATCAGGAAAAGATGGCAGCAAAAGATATTGAAGCAACAACGAAGTATCGTTTTGAGAAAAACTTTGGTACCGGTGGTACCTTCGGAGTCAATTATAGTACCGTAAATGGCAGTTTGTTGACCTTGAACTACCGGAGTATTTATATGAAGGAGGAAGAACGGGTTGAAATTCATCAAAAATATATTCTAAACCATTATTTAAAACAGTTTAACGAGGAAACCATTCAAAATAAATTACAAAAAACCTGTGGAGAACCCTGTGCCGCAGTTTGTAAGAAAATGAGGGGAATTTATAAAAAAGATTACGAACCCTATCAAGCACTAGGCCCATTATGTGGAATTTTTGATCAGAGAGCTGCCGAAAAACTGGTTCGCCATGCTGATCGTTATGGATTTGATGCAATTGCTATTGGAGGCGTCCTTGCCTGGCTCATGGATTGTTTGGATCAGGATTTAATTGCCCTGTCTGACCTTGGAATAAAGGAAAAACCGGTATTTTCCATGGATGGTTTTTCTGTAGAAACCGATTCTATGCATAATGCTGATATAGGTGTTATTCTTCTTGATAAAATAATTAATCAGGAAAAATATCTGGACTTAAACCGGGGTGCCCGGGAATTAGCCAAAGAATTAAGCCGGATAAAAAATGAAAAAATCATTCATCATTTTGTGTATAATGCATTTGCCAGGAAAGGATGGATGGTGCCAAATCAATATTGGACCACGGGAGTTCTTTCCCCTATGGCTATTATGGGCAAGTATTACATGTTCTACGGAGATGCCTTTGTCCCGCCACGTGAGCTTGGAAGAGTAAACGCAAAGCGTTTTGAGCAGGAACTTATACTGGATACATTTGGCATATGCCGCTTCCATCGAAAATGGGCAGAAGAAATGATTCCGGAAATTATGGGCTCATTATTTGATATGCAAGATTTATTTTTAGAAAAAGTTTATCAGACTGCCCACCATATTAACACTCGAAATGCATCGATTTTTTGGGAATCAGAAAGAAACATAGACTTTGTTTATTCTTTCTTGAAAAGAAAGCAGCTGATTGGTAATGAAAAAAGCAAAGAACTGAGTAAATGGATTGATTATTTTGAAAGAAATAAAAAAGAAGCTGCCATGGATTTCTGGTATGAGATACACAAAGGAATCACCGAATCATTACATAATAGGTGATGTTAGCTTTTAAAAAGAATATCAAACTTAAAACATAGTAATGGTAAATAATGAGGGTAGCTAAATTTTGGAGATTATTATGGATCTGCCGAAACTATATATCGGGACATCCGGCTGGCATTATCAACATTGGATAGGTCCCTTTTACCCAAAAAATTTAGAAAAAAAAGAAAGGTTAAATTATTATAGTCAATATTTTTCTACAGTAGAAATTAACCATTCTTTCTATAAATTACCTGACCAGGGCACTTTCCAAAATTGGGTAGAACAAGTACCGGGAAATTTCACTTTTTCAGTTAAGGCAAGCCGGTATATAACCCATATGAAAAAACTCAAAGATACATCCGAAGCACTGAGTCGTTTTATGAATGGGATTAAACCACTAAAAAGAAATCAGGGTCCAATATTATTCCAATTGCCACCTCACTGGAAATGTAATATAGAAAGACTTGAAAGCTTCTTAGAAATATTGCCTTTTGAAGGACAATATGTCTTTGAATTTAGAGATTCCTCCTGGTGGAACAATGAAACCTATAAATTATTAAAACAGAATAAAGCAGCTTTTTGTATCTTTGATTTGGCTGGTGTACTGTCTCCCATTATTTCGACAACTAATTTTGTATATATTCGCTTGCATGGTCCTAATGATGCTTATAAGGGTTCCTATTCTGAGGAAGCATTAAATAAATGGGCTGAGAGGATTCAAAAATGGATTACTAAGGATAAAATGGTATTTTGTTATTTTGATAATGATCAAAATGCTTTTGCCTCAAAGAATGCATTACAATTAGAACAAATACTACAAAGTTATCCTAAAAATAAATAAATCCATAATTGGGATTATCTCAAAATAATTTTTAAATTAAGAGGGTGTTTATAATGAACTTTAAGGATCTTTCTAAAAAAATTGGAGAGAAACTAAAAACAATTCCACCATCATGGAATTCACAGAAAGCAGTATTGGAGCTTTCGGAAGAATGTTATGCAATGTGGGAACAAACTGAATGGATGGATTTTTATTTTAATTATTTGTGTGAAAAACATTTACCCAATGTTATTCCGATTAATGAAAAGGTTTGTGGAACGACTTTTTTTGATGGCTTGAAAGATTTTATTCCTGATTTTAAGGTAAAAAATAGAAAAAGTATAGATGGACAGAAAAATACTAATAACATTTTGACCAACAAGGAGTTTGATCTGGCTTATCATAATTACCAGCATTGGCGCCAGATGGAATGGATTGAAAGTTATTTTAACTATTTATGTGAAAAACAACTATCCGGTATTTTGCAGATACCTGGTCCGACTTTCCAAAAATTTAGTTTTAATGCCTTTCTTAAAATTCCCTGGATTTTCAAATTATATATTGAAAATACTGGTAATGAAAAAATAATTTTAGCAGATTCTAACCTGATAACTCAGGGATTAATTAAATTTGAAAAGATTGGGATTATTTTGGCAAGCGGTGCTGTTGAATATCCTAAGGAAAAAATATCTACAAATAAAATTAATAATAGAATTGTAAATAATCAAGATGAACTTATGAGGAAAAAAGAGATACGACAACATTCAGTTTTTCAGTTAAATCATATTTATTTTATTCCAATATCATCTGAGGCAATACAGAAATGTGAAACATTTCAACCTGGAGGATTTAAAAGTAAAGAGCATTTAAGGGAAAAGGTATTGCTAAATGTTTCTGAGACCAAAAATAGAAGTGAGTTTTCCCTCAAATTTTCTGAATGAAATCCGAGCTGTAGGTGTTTTTTTAAGGCAATAATCTTTTCTCTTAGGCTCTCAGCAAGCGCATGAGATGGCTTTCTACCGCTATTTTTGTGCAAAAGCGCATTTGCCCCGGATGTCTTGACTCCTTTCTTGAGGCGAAGTATTTGCCGGGTAGAAAGTCCCAAAGAAATTGCTGCCTGTTTGACTGTCAACTGCTTTTCTATCAGCTTAGAGATCGTCACATACCTACCAAGTTGTTTTTGAGACATTGGATAATATACCTCTTTATTCATAGTGACATTTTATCAAGATAATTAATAAGGTGACATTATCACAAAATAATCACATCCGGTAAAAAATATTTGACATTGTAAAAAAATTTTTTTATTATTATAATATACGGTCCACGGTCCACGGTGTGTAATAATCAAATAAAATAAATATACCCTTAACTAATACTAATATTTAAATACAAATCGGATTCTCCATTAAAATTTAAAATAATATTACAGGCCTTATGGTTTTAAGATAAACTAAATATAGAATTTTATAAATGGTATAAATTATAAATATTTTTAGTAAGGGAGTTGAATTTTTTGGAATTATTAGCCTTAGTCGTTCCATTCGTATTTTTTCTTATTATAGGTTTCCCTATTGCTTTTAATTTGTTGTTAAGTTCAATAATATATTTAATTGCCGGAGGATATCCTTTAACCCTGGTTGGCCAAAGAATGTTTGAAGGAATGAGTAGTTTTGCTTTATTGGCAGTCCCTTTTTTTATTCTAACCGGACAATTTATGCTAAAGGGCCATCTCTTAAAGTCAATGACTGAATTTATTAACTCATTTTTTGGTCATGTAAGAGGGGCGCTTGCTCTTGTTACTATTGGAACATGTTTATTCCTGGGAGCCATTGTTGGTTTAGCATTAGCTGCAATTGCTTCATTGGGTTCATTTTTGATTCCCATGATGAAAGAAGAAGGCTATTCACCCGCATTTAGTTCAGCAGTTATGGCTTCAGCATCATTATTAGGCCCTATCATGCCACCAAGCGTACTTATGATTTTATACTGCATGTCTGTTGGGAGAACTTCTATAGCAGGGTTGTTTTTGGCTGCAATAATACCAGCAATAATTATTGCAATTTCACAAATGATAGTTGTTTACTATAAAGCAAAAAAATACAATCTTCCCCATCATTCTAAAACGGGTTGGCCAGAAAAATGGACCCAATTTAAGAAATCTTTGCCAGCTTTATTCTTACCGGTCATTATCTTGGGTGGAATTTTTGGAAGAATATTTACTGTAACAGAAGCGTCTGCAGTTGCAGCTTTATATGCGTTTATCTTAACATTTTTTGTTTTTAGGGAAGCAAAATGGTCTGATTTACCAGAAATATTTTTAGAAACTGCCCTTACTTCTGGGTTGGTAATTTTACTAGCCGGAACAGCAACAGTTACCGCATGGGCTATTGCTAATGAACAGATAATATATATATTAATTGAGCCATTTTCGAATGTACCAACTTGGGTATTTTTACTTTTTGTAAATATTCTTTTACTTTTAAATGGCATGTTTATGGATGATTATGCTTCAGTGGTTGTTTTAGGGCCAATTATTGCGCCTATTGCTTGGAGATTAGGAGTAGATCCATTACACATTGGAGCCATTATATGTATTAATTTAGTTATTGGTTTGGCAACCCCTCCTTTTGGAATTGCCCTTTTTGTTACCAGTCCCATGGCTGGGGTGACGATAGAAGAAACTGTTCGCGAAGCAATCCCTCTTATTTTAGTTAGTATCGCGGTCTTATTGCTAATTACTTATATTCCCCAGATTTGTCTCTGGTTACCAAGAACTTTAGGTTATTAAGAAAATGTTAAAAATAATATAAATATTTTTTAGGAATCATGTTAAATTGACTAGAAAAAATTTCCAAAAAGAAGGGAGGTAACAAGTAGAGGGAAAAACTGATAAAGTGCCTAAATAAACAAAAAATATCTTTAAAAGGAGTGTTTATCAAAGATGAAAAATAATAAATTCTTATTAGTATTAATTATTTCTCTGATTTTATGTTTGCTAGTTAGTTCTAATGTACTAGCTGCACAAAGAGTTCGAATTTCTGTTTGCAATGCTCCAACACATCCTCAAAATATTGGCTTGGAAATTATGAAACAGTATGTTGAAGAAAAAACAGATGGCGAAATAGTTATTGCAGTTTATCCCAATTCCCAATTAGGAGCTGAAAGGGAATCTGTAGAACAGTGTACCAGTGGTTCGTTGGAAATGGCAACCGCATCTGCCGGGCCATTGACTACATTCAACAATAAATTTATGGTTTTAGATATTCCCTTTGCATTTGATAGTTATGAAGTAGCTTGGATGGTATTAGATGGTCCTATTGGACAGGAATTACTTGAATCATGTGAAGAAGCAGGTCTAAAAGGACTTGCTTATATGGAGAATGGGTTCCGCCATGTAACTAATAGTGTGAGACCTATTGAAACTGTTGAAGATTTTAAAAATATAAAAATAAGAACAATGGAAGCACCAATGCATATGGAAAATTTTAAATTATTAGGCGCTAATCCCACTCCTGTACCCTGGACTGAATTATATCTGACTATTCAACAGAAAATTGTTGATGGCCAGGAAAATCCATTAGCTAATTTATGGGAAACCAAAATGTATGAAGTTCAAAAATATGCATCTTTAACTGGTCATATTTATGATCCTATGCCCCTTGTAGCGGATTTAAAATGGTTTGAAAGTCTAACACCTGAACAACAGTCAATTATTGAAAAAGGTGCTTTATTGGGACAAAATTACAGTCGTTTTGTAAATAAAATAAGAGAAGAGCAACTGGTTGATCTATTGACTGCTGAAGGAATGGAAATCAATGATGTATCTGCAGAAGCAAAGGCAGAAATGAGAGAAATGTCTCAGGATAAGGTTGTACAAAAAATCAAAGATAACGCTGATGCCGATTTTGTAGACAAATGGTTGGATGCTATCAAATTAGCAATAGATGATGTTAATGCTGGTTTATAATTAAGATAGACTCTATCTAAAACTGATAACAGGGAGGGATACAAATGCCCTCCCTGTGCTATGTTTTAATTTTAGAATATATATTCATTTAACAATTAGAGGTAGAGGTGAATAATTTTGAAAAATAGAACAGGAAACTGGTTCTTTGATTTGTGTAATATTCTAGAAAAAATTACTTTATATATAACCATGGTTTTATGTAGTACTATGCTTATTATAGCCTGGCTTCATGTGATTAGACGATATGTCTTTAATAATGCCTTAACTTGGTCTGAAGAATTTTTGAGATTTTCTTTAGTCTGGTTTGCCTTATTAAGCGCAAGTATTATACATAAGAGAAGGGGGCATTTGGGTATAGTTATTTTCAGAGCCAGAATGCCAAAAATAATTAAAAATCTGTGTGAAAGATTGATGCCATTTCTAGCTACTATTGCTACTACGCTTACTACAGTTTATGGGATAAACCTTGTAATGAGGGTTAGAGAGCAGCTAACAGCAGCATTAAGAATTTCAATGTCATTACCTTATGCCGCAATTCCAGTGGCCTTTTTCCTAATGACATTATATGGCATTAGCCATATAATAGAAGATTTTCAAGGAATACAAAGGAATACAAAATAATAATGACAATTCAAATGCAAATTAGAAAATAACAAAATTAAATGGATATTATTTATGAATTATAATATTTTTGAAAAAAAGAATGTTATAACTTTTGTGGATCAATATGAAAAAGTTATGATAGATATAAAAAAGGACTATTTTGATGGATTATTAAGAATAAAAGAACCAGAAAAAATCAATTGGCCAGATGACTTTATAAACTCTATTAAAAATCCAATTAACTCAAAACCATTGCACGAAATAGCTAGCGGGGCAAAAAAAATTGTAGTTATTATTTCAGATGCAACAAGAGGGGTCCCGACCAATTTAGTATTTCCATTTGTAGTAGAAGAATTGGGCAAAGCTGGTATTGGATTAAACCAGATTAGTGTGGTAGTTGCCCTTGGCGTACACAGAAAAGCCACAGCAGATGAAATGAGGAATATGATTGGAGAAAAATATATCGATAAAATAGATATTTTTAACCATAATCCCTATGACAGAGAATATCTTGTTAACTTGGGTGAAACAAAATACGGAACACCTGTAGAGATAAATAAACTTGTTTTTAACGCTGATTTTAGAATAGCGATAGGAAAAGTTGAGCCACACGAATTTGCTGGATTTTCTGGTGGTAGAAAAACCATATTACCGGGAATATCAAGTGAGACTTCAATCAAGATTAATCATCGACCAGAAATGTTAATGAAAAGTGAATCTAGACCAGGAAGGTTGTATGATAATGTCATTCATTTAGATATGTTAGAAGCAGCAAAATTATTGAAAATAGATTTTAATATAAACTTTGTATTAGATTCTGAAGGCAATACTATTGGTTTATTTTCAGGAGATATTTTTGATGCTCATCAGGAAGCTGTCAGATTTTTAAAATCCTTTTGTGAAGTAAAGATAAAAAAAAATCCAGATATAATCATTACCACACCAGGTTATCCACTCAATATTGATTTTTATCAATCAATTAAACCCTTAATTGCCTTAGAACCTGTTTGTACAAAGGATACTGTTATTATATTATACTCATCATGCCCTGAAGGGTTAAACTCGCCAGATATGCTTTGGCCGTTTCAAAATTCAACCAATATCAAGGAAGTAATTGACAAGTTGAAAAGAAACTATAAAATCCAGATGGATCACGCTTTATTACTAACAAAAATTATAAATAAAGGAATTCATTTAATAGTCTACGCGCCAAATGTAGATTCAGAATTATTAAAAATGATGTACCTTGAACCAACAAGTGGATTGCAGCATGGTTTGAATGAAGCGTATAAGAAAATAAATAAAAAAGATGCTAGTGTTCTAATCTACCCTCAAGCACAAAGAACATTACCAATATTCGATAAAAGATTATAATTTTTTTAAAATGATTATTTATTAATGTTTTTATATAATTTAATTTTAGTTTCAAAAATATTTATAAAAATTTAAGGAGAAAAAAAATGTCAAAATACAAAATAAGTGAAGTTAAAGCTTTTGAAATATTAGATTGTCGGTGGACTCCAACAATACGTGCTGAAGTAACTGTCAATGATGATACAAAAGGACAGGCAGATACACCTGCTGGACGGTCTACTGGCTCAAATGAAGCAAAGGAATTACGAGATGGTGGAAAAAGATATGATGGACTGGGTGTAGAAAAAGCTATAAAAAATATTAATGAAATCATCGCTCCAGAATTAGTAGGAATGGATGTAACTGAACAGAGAAAAATAGATCATAAAATGATAGAATTAGATGGAACAAAAAATAAAGAAAAATTAGGAGGGAATGCCATTATTGCTGTGTCCCTAGCTTGTGCCCGTGCAGCAGCCGCTACGACAGACCTACCGCTTTATCGGTATATTAATCCTAATGCCCATATTCTACCGGTTCCACTATTAAATTTAATAAATGGCGGACGATTAACTTCTAACGACCTTGATATTCAGGAGGTTTGTATTTTCCCAATAGGGGCAAAATCTTTTAAGGAAGCTATGGAAATAGGATACGCAGTTAATGAAAAATTAAGACCTATAATTATAGATAATTATGGGAAAATTGCCGCAAACGTAGGAGATGAGGGGGGATTTGCCCCTCCAATCGTTAAGGTAAGAGAAGCTATGAATCACCTGGTTCAAGCAGTGCAGCAATCTGGTTTTGAAAGCAAAATTGTTTATGGATTCGACTGTGCGGCCACTCATTTCTATAATCCAAAAACAAAAAAATATTTATTAGAAGGTGAAGAAATGAGTAGTGAAGAACTTTTAGATTATTATAGACAACTGATAAAAGAATATCCTATTGCCACCATGGAAGATCCTTTTAGTGAAGATGATATTGAGGGCTTTGTTAAAGCAACCAAGCAACTTGGCATTCAGATTATTGGTGATGATTTCTTCTGCACTAATCCTGAATTAATTAAAAGTAGAGCAAAATTGGGTGGAGCAAATGCTCTTTTATGGAAATTCAATCAAGTAGGAACATTATCTGAAGCATTAGATGCAGCTAGTATTGCTTATCGTAATAAATTTGGAATAATGGTTTCTGAAAGATCTGGTGAAACAGAAGATCCTATCCTGGCTGATTTTACCGTAGCTTTGAATGCAGGGCAGATAAAGACTGGAGCAGGTGTAAGAAGTGAAAGGACTTCAAAATACAATCGTTTACTAAAAATTGAACAAGAATTAGATAATACTGCAAGATATGCCGGACAAGATTATTGTATGCCAATATAATGTAAAAATAAAAAATATTTACCAATATAGAAAAAAATTCCTGGAGGTATTTATTGAAATATATTAAAAACAAAGAACAATTATTATCGCATGGTAATCATAAATTAAGAGAAATAGCCATAGGAATAGTTGAACATGCATTAGCAAAGGCAGATCCATATGTAGCAACAAATAAATTAGTAAAATTGGAAAACAATATTTTATATGTTGGCAAACAAACATTTAATTTATCGAATGTTGGCAAAATATATGTTATCGGGGCTGGCAAGGCAACTTACCCCATAGCAAAAGCCTTAGAGGAAATTTTGTTAAATAAAATTTATGATGGAGCAATAATATGTAAATATGGCCAAGAAGGTCAATTAAAACGCATAAGAGTGTATCATGCCAGCCATCCTTTCCCTGATGAAAATGGGTTTTCAGCAGCAAAAGAAGTTTTAAAATTGGCAAATAATACTAAGGAAAACGATCTTATTTTTTCCTGTATAACAGGTGGAAGTTCGGCACTAATGCCCTATCCTGCAAATAACATTTCTCTTGAGGATAAGCATCTAGTGAATAAGCTATTGCTTACCTGTGGAGCAAATATAATTGAAATAAATTCTGTCCGGAAACATTTAAGTCAGATTAAGGGGGGACGGTTAGCAAAAAATATACATCCAAAAGCTCATTTGATTAACTTAACCGTATCTGATGTGATTGGAGATCCTCTTGATTATATTACTGGGCCAACTGTTCCAGATACCTCAACTTTTGACGATGCAAGAAAAGTTATTTCAAAGTATAAACTTTGGGATAAATTACCTGAATCCGCAATTTTTTATTTAAAAAAAGGGAATCAGGAAAATGAATCCCCAAAACCAGATGATTTAAAAAATCATCACATTGATACTTATGTCATTGTTCCAGGAGATTCAGCCTGTATGGGTGCTGAAGAAAAGGCAAAACAACTAAAATTGAATACCATGATTCTTTCTACAATGTTTGAAGGAGAAAGCGCAGAATTAGGCAGGACTTTTATTTCTATTGGCAAAGAAATTTATTTGAATAATAGACCAATTAATCGTCCTTGTGCTATTATTGCTGGAGGGGAAACAACTATAAAATTGGGAAATAATTATGGCTTAGGTGGACCTAACCAAGAATTTGCAATGAGTTCTTTGCTTTATATGAAAAATATTAATAATATGTTGGTTTTAGGCCTTGATACTGATGGAACAGATGGGCCTACAGATATTGCCGGGGCAATGGTTGATAGCCAATCAATTATTGAAGCAGAAAAACATGGTATTTCAATTCAGGAAGAACTCTCAAAACATAATGAGACAGAAATCTTGCTAAAAATTAATGATGCGATTTTAACCGGAGCTACCGGAACAAATGTAAATGATCTTAAGATATTAGTCATCCTATAGTACTATAATAATTATTTGAATTATATGAAAAATTATCTTACATAATTATCGGAGAAAGACATGTTTGAGGTAAAGAGAAAAGTAGTAATAGCACAGGAAGTTGCCCAGGATATAAAAAATGCTATTAAAAAAAAGATAATTAAACCCGGAGAAAAATTAAACGAAACACAGATTGCCAGATCTATGGGTATTAGCAGATCACCAGTCAGAGACGCCTTGCAACAGTTAGGGAAAGAGGGGGTTGTTGTTAACATTCCCTATAAAGGCACTTTTGTAAATATTTTAGGTGTTAAAGATATTGAAGATATGTATGAATTAAGAGCTGTTTTAGAATCGTATGCATTAGAAAAAGTTATTAGTACAAATAATAAAAAGTTTATTAAAATACTAAGATTAATTGTTGATGAAATCGAAGAAGCAATATCGCAAAAAAAATTTGAAATACTATCCAAGAAAGATGTTGAATTTCACAGAAAAATATGCCATTTTACAAATAATAAAAAGTTAATAGAAATATGGGAAGGTTTTCAGACACAATTTGAGATATTAATAACTTTAGAGAGTAGCTTTTATGAGCGAATACAATTATTGGCTGATGAACATGAGGAATTGCTATTTTTAATAAAAAAAGGAAAAATTAAAGAAGCTCAAGAGAAAGATAGAGCTCACATTATTCAAGCCCTGGAGTTTTTAAAAAAAAGCATGAAATGATAATATTATTATTCAAATGTGGCTGTGGCCAATATTTTGTTTAGAGGAGAAGAAAAAAATTTATAAAGTATTAATAACTAGAAAAATACCGGAAAATGGATTAAAAAAATTAAAGGAAATAAGTGAGATTTATCTACCTGAAGCAGGAAAAGAAACTTTTAGTCGGGAAGAATTATTAAAATATGCGCCCACATTGGATGCCATTATTCCTGTAGCTGGTGATAGAATTGATGCCAAATTTATTAATTTAGCCAAAAACTTGAAGATAATAAGTGCATATAGTGTAGGATATGACAATATTGATATAAAGAAAGCTGCTGAACATAACATACCAGTAACTAATTTGCCAGATGCAGTAACTGAAAGCACAGCTGAATTGACTTTTTTAATTATGCTTGCAGTTAGCAGACGTTTAATTGAATGTGATAACTATGTTAGATATTATAATGATCAAAATTGGCATCCATTCCTATTTACCGGAAATGAATTATATGGTAAAAAATTAGGAATAATCGGTATGGGTAGGATAGGGAAATCTGTAGCTAGAAGAGCAATTGCTTCTGGAATGGAAATCTATTATTATGATAATGATAGATTATATGATATAGAATTTGAAGCAAGTTTAGTACCATTTAAAAAGTTAATATCATCTGTTGATTACATCTCTTTGCATGTGCCTTATACAAAAAAAACACATCATATGATTGGAGAATTTGAGTTTAATTTAATGAAAAAAAATACCTATTTTGTGAATGCCTCGAGAGGGGCGATTGTAGATCAGAAAGCCTTGATCAGGGCTTTGCAGGAAAAACATATTAAAGGAGCTGCTCTAGAAGTTTATGAAACAGAACCACAGGTCCCTGAAGAATTAACAAGGTTAAGAAATGTGGTGCTTACTCCACATGTTGGTACCAACACAGTTGAAACAAATCTTAAAATGGCAATAGAAGCTTCAAACAATATTATTCAAATCTTTAATGGTAAGAAACCCACAAAAATAGTAAATCTCTAATTGTAATAATTTACCTAATCGGAAAATTTCTTTTTATATTCTGCTTATATCTTAACAAGTGAAAAATTTTTTGTAAAATTTTATTAGGAAAATATATACTAATAGCATATAATAAGGGTGTCCAAAAGTAATTTGATAATTTAAAAAGTATAAAAACTTTAATTTTAAACAAAGAAATACCTATAGTATCAGGAAATAATATCAATGAATAAAAAAATTAAAGGTTTTGTATTTTTTGTCCTGGTTTTTACAATTTTATTTTTTATAAATCCCTTTCCTTGTTTTGCACAAATAAATCAACTCAAAACAGGAGAAAGGGTTTTCTTATTTATAGTGAATTTTCAGATTTTGTCCTTGAACAGGGAGCTAAAGAGGATTTGGATATAATTCGTCCCGGGGAGCCTTTAGAAGTAAAAAAATAACCAGTTATCATCCTGAAAATGTTGGCTTTTATGAAGAACTAATGGCCTTAGAGAATTTAACATATATTACACGTTTGAATCATATTCCAGAGGAAGAAGCCCAGAAAAGAATTAATGAAGTATTATCTCTGGTTGGGTTAACGGATGTAAAGAATAGATAAGTAGGCAAATATTCCAAGGGTATGAAACAAAGGCTTGTATTGGCTTCAGTTTTTGTAAAAAAAATGTTAGCTATTTTGAATGAACCGATTACCGGTATTGACCCACAAGGAGTTGAATAAATTTTAAGGCTTATCGAGAAAATAAATAAAGAAGAAAATATGTAAAAAGATTGGAATATTTTCTAAAGGCAAAATGGTTGTCTTAGGTTCACTGGAAGATATCAGCAGAATATTAATACCTGAAAAAAGCAATCGACTAGAAATTAATTATCAGGAAGGGTTGGATACTACTCAATTAGTTAAAAATATACAAAAATTGGAAGGTATTTCTAAAGTTGAGAAAAGGCTTGAAGAAATCTCGCTGGGAAAAATATATACCAAATACTTTCAGGAGGGTTAATAGTAATGTCCAGGTTGAGTTTGGGAAAAATACTGAATTGCAGGATAATTCTTTAAGAAAGAATAGAAAGGTTTGAATAAGTAATTTTAGAATATTATCTCTTCAATTCTTCATTTTGTATTTTTGAAAAAACGCAACCACAATAATTTTGTCGGTATAAACCGAATTGTTTAGATAAAATGATAGAATGCTTAAAGCCATCTCTTTTTTTAAAATCGCTGAACAGATAATGTAGGTGGTATTTGTTTGCAATTTCATTGCCAATTTGATTTATGGCTACTGCATTTTTGTGAGGGCTAATAGTAAGTGTGGTAGTAAAATAAGGTATTTTTAATTCTTGAGCTTTTTTGGCAGTTTTTTCCAGACGTACATTAAAACATTTTAAGCATCTTTTACCTCCTTCAGGTTCATTTTCTAATCCCTTTACTTTTTCAAAAAATATTTTTGGCTCATACTTACCCTCTATGAAGCTTACCTTGTTTTCTACTGGAAGTAGCTCAATTAATTTTTTCTGGTCATTTATTCTTCTGCGGTATTCTTCTTCAGGATGAATATTAGGATTATAGAAAAATACGGTTATTGAAAAATATTGTGAAAGGTATTCTATCACATATGTACTGCAGGGTGCGCAACAACTATGAAGAAAAAGTTTGGGTATATATCCTCTTCTGGTTATAATATCTATTTCTCTATCTAACCATTTTTGAAAACCCATAATCATGATATTTTTTTTAAATGGTACTATAATATCCCGTTTTTTTATACTATTTAACATTTTTATTTACATCTTTTTTCTATATTTAACAATAGTATCATATCATAATAAATCTCATATTTTCCATATCCCCAGAGACTTAAAATATCCTGAAGGGTGTTACCTCCCCTCATTGAAAAATATTTGAAGTAATTTCACTCCAGAGTGAGTAATTTTTAAATCCAAGAAAAGTTGATATTAATCAGAGTTTAGATTGGAAGAAGAAATCAATGTCCTGAAATATCATTTATAGCGAACAGGTTAGTTAAGTGATGAATAAAAAATATAAAAAAATAAGTATTAATATTATTATTGTTATTCTTTTTCACATTATAACAGGATAGTGCTGACATTGTGGAGATCTACGGATGCTGGTAAGTTTGACTTTTTGCTATTTTAACTGATAATCTAACAAAGAAGAAATAGCAAGAGCCAGAGGCTTTGTGATAAAATATATAAAATAAAAATAAAATGGCGGGTGAGAAAAAATGAGTCAGGTTTATGGAAAAGAAATTGCCAGAATCTATAACCAAATGTGGGGCAGTTTTGCTATAGAGGCCGCATCCCATATTATGGATTTCTACCAGGGAAAGGAAATTTATAAATCAAATAAAAATGTATTAGATATATGTTGTGGTACCGGGCAATTATTGCTGGAATTTTTAAAGAATGATTATCATGTTACTGGAATCGATCTTTCTCCTTATATGATTTCCTATGCACGGGAAAATACTAAGGAATATGAGGCAAAGGGTGCAGTTAATTTTGTGGAAACCGACGTTTCTAATTTTCATCTTAAAAAGGAATATGGATTAGCAGTATCCACCTATGATTCTATAAATCATCTTGAAAATAAAAAAGCCTTAATGGGATGTTTTGGTTCTGTATACCAATGTGTCATTGGGGGCGGATATTTTATATTTGATTTAAATACAAAAGAAGGCTTGAAGCGATGGAATAGTACACATATTGAGGACAAAGAAAATATTTTATTAATAATCAAAGGAATTTTTGATACAAAGAGTGATAAGGCAGTTACCAGAATATCAGGATTTATCAAAGAAAAAGATGGCCGTTATAGTCGTTTTGAAGAAATAGTCTATAATTATTTTTACTGGTTAACTGATATTAAAAAAATGCTACATAAAATAGGATGGACTCAGGTTGATTTTGTCAGGATAGAAGACTTAAATAAAAATATGGTAAATCCTGAAGATGAAGATAGGGTGTTTATTGTTGCCAAAAAATAAGAAACACTTGAAAAAATTTTATCCAATTTGCCAAAAGAAATATACAGCATTTACTAGTAAAAAGTAAAAGAATTGGTTTGAAGGATATTATAGATAACTAAGCTGGAAGAGCTTTTTTCACCAAGAGTTATTGAATTCTTCAGACCAATATATCCATGGTAATTATTGTAAATAAAGGGATAATTAAAAGGATTTGTAATTAAAGTTAAACATAAACAATGAGCACTTTGTTTTAAGTTGAATATGTATATAGCAATATTTTTCATCTTATAGTAAAATAGTTAGGCATGTTAAACTTAAATTTAATTAAATAATTTATGGGGGTATAGCTCAGTTGGGAGAGCGCTGCGTTCGCATCGCAGAGGCCAGGGGTT
>CAZWUL010000015.1:0-23107 GCA_964636625.1 uncultured Atribacterota bacterium
AGGGTCAGATTTCCGGAAACCACAACCTCTTCATCTTTTTCTAAGCCCTGTAATACTTCAACCTGATTTCCCTGGCTAATACCGGCGACTACCAGTTTTTGTTTTGCTATATCTTCTTCTATAACAAAGACATACAGCCCATCTCTTTTCCGGACCAATGCACTGCTCGAAATAATAAGAGTATCACTTTTTTCTCTTGTTGTGATATTAGCTCTTGCGAAAACACCAGGGGGTATTTCTGTATCATAATTATTAATTTTAATTTTTGTTTCCATTGTTTTAGTAGATGGGTCAATCATTACACCTTTAAATGTTACTTCTCCTGAAAATGTATTCTGAGGAAAGGCATCAATAAATACTTCGGCTTCCTGCCCAATATAAATAGAACCAACGTCTTTTTCAGATATACCAGTTACTAAATACAGTTCACTGGTATCGACAATTACCAGCAATGGAACTGCAGAAGAGACTATTTCTCCTGTTCTTGCCGTAACATTTGTTATACTGCCATTAATTGGAGCTCTCACAATTGTATTATTCAATTGCGATTGAGCTAATTCCAGGGCAGACTGAGCCTGTCTAACCTGTGCTTCAACTACCTTAATATCCTGCTCAGCTGCACCTTCAGTAACCATTTTATAACTCTCATTGGCAGACTGATATTGGGCCTCAGCAATTTCAAATTGGTTTTTTGCCTGCTCAAATTGCTGTTCTGCAACAGCGCCTTCAGTAAATAATTTTTCCATGCGTTGATAATTTTCTCTGGCACTATCCAGGTTAATCTTAGTCTGACGAACTGCTGCTTCAGCCTGGCTGATTTCCTGTGGCCTGGCTCCTGCCTTGACCTTTTCTAAAGAAGCCTGGGCAGAATCAAGCGTCGCTCTTGCCTGGGCAACCTGAAGCCTAATTTGCTCATCATCCAAACGCATCAATACATCATCTTTTTGAACAATATCGCCTTCTTTAACAAGCAGTTCTTTTACCTGACCAACACTTTTTGGATATACCCTAACTGTTTCTCTGGGTTCTACTACCCCGGATACTGTTAAAAATAATTTGATATCACCTTCTTGTACTCTGCCTGTCTGAACTGGCACAATTCTTATCTGTTGCTCTTCTTGCTGTTCCCGAGGAACATTATTACCTTCCTCTTCTATTGTTTTTTGTTCATATATTCGGCTGGTCACTTGAAAAACAATAAAAGCGATAATTATTATTAAAATTAAATAAAAAAAACGGCGTTTGGTAGTAGCTCTCATCTAACCTGTGTCCTCTCTAAAAAACATATATTTTATTCTTTTACCATATTCCCATAGCTTTAATAAGGGCAGCATAACTTGTATTGTATTCATAAAGGGCATTTAGATGATTGCTTTCTGCTTCTATCAAAGCACTCTGGGCATCAATTACTTCAGTATTAGTAGCAATCCCTTCATTATACTTTACCTGGGCAATTCGAAAACTTTCCCTTGAATCTGCAATGCCCTGTTCTGTAATACTAATTAATTTTTCTGCTTCTTTCATGTTAAGAAAAGAAGATCTGACTTCAAATTCTATTAATTGCTCAACCTGTTTTTTGCCCTGTTCTACCTGGGATAGGTTTACTTCAGCCTGCCTGATTTTGGCATCATTAACCCCACCGTCAAATATGGGAATCTCTCCCATTATTGCCACCTGCCAGCCAGATAATCCTGTTTCCATATTCATTACTACTTGAGGTCTTTTACTGCTTTTGGCTATATCTACCATACCTTCCATAATTATTCTTTGTTGTGCAATATTTTTTATTTCAGGGCGTGAACTCTTGGCAACTTCCAAAGCCTCGGTAAGAGTAATTTCGCAAGCTTGATAGCTCAGATTATTCTGAAGTTCAACTTTGGTTTCAAGTTCGATACCCATAATGGAATTTAAATTATATATTGCCAGATCAAAACCATTCTCAGCACGAACTAAGTTGTGCTCCAGATTGGAAAGCTGAGATTTTATTCTATTCAAATCAATTGGGGCAATCATTCCCTCGGCTAACAATGCCTGGGAGGTTTCCATATGAGCATTAATCTGGGTCAATGCCTGCTCACTTACTTTGACCATTCCCTGGGCTTGTAACACGCGATAATAAGCATCTGTAGTCTTATAAATAACCTCTTGTTTTGTTTGTTCTACCTCATTCAGGGCAATTGACTGATTGGCTTGCGCCTGTTCGATATAAGACTCGATTTTCCCACCACTGTATAAGACTTTAGATATATTTACCGATATATGCGGAACACCCTGACCGGTGGAAAAAAGATAGCTAAAGTCACCTTCTGCAATTTTTTCCGGGTCAGGAGCATCATTCATTCTTATATATCCACCCTGCAATTTTGCGTTTATCTTTTTTGCACCCTCTGCTTCTTCGACTTGCGCCTCTTTAACCTCAACCGAACTTTGAGAAATCTTGTAACCTAAATTATTCTCCAGTGCCATCTCAATGCAGTTATCCAGGCTTAAAACAATAGTATTAGATGCCATGCTATTAACAGGATTTACCAAACATATGAGCACCATCAATCCTGATAGTATTCCTAACTTTTTTTTAGCAGTTTTTGCAGCTTTAATAATCATAACCAGACCTCCTTTAAAATCCGTATATTATTATACAGACCATAATATAAAAAAAAGAAAATTCTTAATTTTAATTAGTTTTATTATTTTCCTTTTCTTCTTTTTTCATTTTTTTCCATACCAGCAATGCCTCTTCGGGGGTTTTGACACTTACATTACCAAATACATGAGGATGTCTCCGAATAAACTTTTCTTTGGCTCCCTTTAATACCTGCTCGTAATCAAACAAGCCAGACTCATGCGCGATTTGAATCTCCATTAAAACATCCATTAACAGGTCACCCAGTTCTTCACAAAGATTCTGATAATCCTCATTGTTTACTGCCTCCTGAACTTCCTGGGCTTCTTCTATAATATTAGGAATCATTGAATCCAGAGTCTGTTTTTTATCCCATAAACAGCCATCCGGTCCTCTTAATTTAGCAATAATTGAAATCAAATCTGAAAATAAATCTTTTTCTATCTCGTGCATCTAAAAGTAAACTTCCTTTCCAAAAGCAAACATCGCACCTGCAAAGCGGGTAGCTTTAACAACTTTATAGTTCAGGTATAAAATTATCATATAGCATATAGCTTTTCTAAATCTCTTTTATGGTAGAATTAATTTATTTACCCATTACCAACTTCCAATAAAGTGGTTTTCTATTGTTAAATAAATAACACTTTTCAATTGCAATTATTTTGCTTTTTAAACATACTATATTATATTATTAAAAAATAAAAAGTGCTTAAAAAAAATATAAAATTTTTATAAAAATTCTTTACTGCTTCACTGTTCAGGATTAATAAGATAAATGAAATAAATCATTTTTATTAATACCAATTCCTGCAAATTTACAGAAATATTCATATCTTTTATATATTAAAATTCTACATAACCGGGTAATCGGGTAATTAAACACTATATGCAAAAATATTGATATAAAAGTGATAATTAATTATATGAAAAACAGGTAATTTTTCTTAGTTTATGCCAGATATAATACTAACTCATTATGTTTAAATAGCATTATCCCCAAATCGATTATAGCACTACTGTCAATTAATTCAGTTGAAAAGACTATCTAATAAACGATTACTCTCGTATAAAATATTTTCACCATTATTAGTATTTTTATTTGAACTTCCTGCATACAATTTTAATTCATAATGGGAACCTTTTTTGTAATTTCTAAATGAGAATTTATTCTGATTTATTTTGTTCAGTTTCTTCATAATAGGGGAACCTGTTTCATATTTCAAGGAAAGATGATTAGGTGTTATCCTGACCTGGTGAACACCCTCTTTCTGTAATTTCAATTTCAGAGTAATAGTATCAATAAGATTCTGTACTTCTGCTGGGAATGGCCCATAAATATCTTTTAAACCTTTGCTGATATCGGAAAGTTCGCTTTCGGTTTTAACCTGACTCAATTGTTGATAATAGGATACCCTGTTTTCGGAATCAAAAATGTAATACTCAGGAATATAGGTATCCAGCCTTACTTCCATTTCAAACTCTTTTTCATGCTCTCGAATTTTACCTGAATCAATTTGTTTCAGCTTATCAATGCTATCTTCCAGTAACTGACAATAAAAATTAAAACCAATTTCACTTACAAATCCATGCTGTTCCTTGCCTAATAAATTACCAGCTCCTCTTATTTCAAGGTCACGCATTGCCAGCCTGTAACCTGAGCCCAAATCACTAAACTCCCGGATTGCCTGTAGTCGTTTTTCGGCATTTTCTGTTAAAACAGTCCGGGATGGATAAAGCAAATAAGCATAGGCTCTTCTGTCTGAACGGCCTACTCGGCCACGCAGCTGGTATAGTTGAGCCAGACCAAATTTATGGGCATCATCAATAATTATTGTATTCACATTGGGAATATCAAGCCCAATTTCAATAATAGTGGTGCAAACTAAAACATCATGTTTTCTATTAAAAAAATCAATCATAATAGTCTCTAATTCTTCTTCTGGCATTTGGCCATGAGCAGTAACAATTCTGGCTTCTGGTATAATATTTTTTAATTTGTTGGCGACTTCAGCAATGTCTTCAACTCTATTATGCACAAAAAAAACCTGCCCTCCTCTTTCAATTTCACGTCTAACAGCCTCTTGAATTATTTTATCATTTTTTTCTTTTAAATAAGTAATAATAGGCAAACGCAGCTCAGGGGGAGTATTCATAAGGCTCATCTCTCTTACCCCAATTAAAGAAAAATAAAGTGTTCTTGGAATTGGAGTTGCAGTCAGGGTAAGAGAATCAATCTGTTCTTTTAATTTTTTGATTCTTTCTTTATGAATAACGCCAAAACGCTGTTCTTCATCTACTATTAATAATCCTAAATCATTAAACACAATATCTTCCTGAACAAGCCGATGAGTTCCGATAATTATATCAATTTTCCCGTTTTTTAAATCTGCAATAATTTCCTGTTGTTCTTTTTTTGTTTTGAATCGGGAAAGCATCTCTATTCTCACTGGAAAAGGTTTCAAACGTTCGCTAAAATTTTCCCAATGCTGTTGAACCAAGATGGTAGTAGGAGCTAATACTGCTACCTGTTTACTATCCATAACTGCCTTAAATGCAGCTCTTATAGCAATTTCTGTCTTACCATAACCAACATCACCGCAGATTAACCTTTCCATTGGCTCATTTGATTCCATATCTCTTTTGACATCCAGCAAGGCTTTCCCCTGGTCTGGAGTTTCTTCAAAAGGAAAAGCCATCTCTAACTCCTGCTGCCATACTGAGTCATCGGAAAACGAGAATCCCAGTATTTCTTTCCGCACCTTGTATAACTCAAATAATTCCCTGGCAGTCTTCTGGATAAATGTTTTAACTCTTTTTTTAACTCTTTTCCAGGAGCTCCCTCCTAAACGATATAATTTGGGTACCTGCCCTCCAACCCCGATATATTTATGAACAAGGTTTAGCTGGTCTACCGGAACATATAACTCATCATCTTCAGCGTATTTTATAAGGATATAATCCTTGCTTACCCCATCCCTTTTTCTTGGGAAAATACCTGCATAACGGCCAATCCCGTGTTGGATATGAACCACATAATCGCCAATTTTTAATTCATCAACATGATGAAAAGACCTGCCCTGGTATTTTTTAGTATGATATCTTTTATCTCTTTCTCTACCAAAAATTTCCTGGTCAGTAATTACAATAAACTTTAAAGAAGGAATAGAAAATCCATAATTCACCTTTCCATAACTCAGGCATAAATAATCAGGATTAACCTGTGCTTCGATTAATGGTGTTAAATGGTAATTATTAATATCTCGAGCAGCTAATATTTCTGCTAAACGTATAGCTCTTCCTTTATTGCTGGTTAATATTAATATATTTTGTTTTTCTCTTATCCACTGTTCTAAATCTTTAAAAAATAAATCTAACTGTCCAAAATAATTTCTGGCTAATGTAGTGTCAATTTGGTATTCTTCTAAGGTAAATTCCTCAAAATAATCTTGTTTTTTGTTTTCCGGAAGTGAATCTAAAATAATGACCTGCTTATTTTGGTAAATTATATTTTCCAGTTGCTCCCATTTTAGATAATAAAAATCTGGTGGTAAAATCTTTCGGGGGTTGTCCTGTACTTTATTTAAGTAATCTGAATAAATCTCTTTTTCATATTTTTTTATCCTCTTTTCAAATTCAGAATATTGCTGGATAATGATATTGGTATCAGCAGGCAAATAATCAAAAAAAGAGCTGCTCCTTATATCTTTTTTATTGTTATCTGGATCTGGCAAATTATATATTTCTTTTTGAGGTAGGAGAGATATTTCACTAACTTGATTAATAGAGCGCTGAGATTCTAAATCAAAAAAACGTATAGATTCAATATAATTACCATTTAATTCAATTCTAATTGGGTTTTCTTCAGTAAATGGGAAGATATCAATGATTCCCCCGCGCTGACTGAACTGACCTGGATGTTCAATCATATAAGAATTTTGATAGTCTTGCTCAAGAAGGTGATTTATAAATTGTTCTGGCAATAATTGGTCCTGAACTTTTAACTTTTTATATTGCTTGTTAAAATCCTTAACTGGCATTATTCTGGATAATATTGCCTGGTAATTGCTCACTATTATTAACGGGTATTCATTACTGGCTTTCTCAGAAGCACTATTGTCTTGCAACAATGCCAGCAAGCTTAATACTTTCATTCTTTGTTGAATTATTTTGCTATCCCTGCTGATATCCTCATAGGGCAAAACCTCAAAAGAGGGAAAAATGAAAATATTTTTATTCTCCTGCAAGCCGGTAAAAC
Organism: uncultured Atribacterota bacterium; assembly: GCA_964636625.1. Classification (GTDB taxonomy): domain Bacteria; phylum Atribacterota; class Phoenicimicrobiia; order Phoenicimicrobiales; family Stramentimicrobiaceae; genus CAZWUL01. Next base: position 6,879 of record CAZWUL010000015.1, read on the forward strand.
TGACGATATCCTGATAAAAGTGCAGGGCGCTTTCTCTATCTTGAGCAAGATAAAGAAAAGTAGAATTATTTTTTTCTTCACCTGCTAATGATGAAATAAAAAAAGGTTTTGCACTTCCCTGCAAACCTCTTACAATTAGTTGCTTGCTCTTTTCTTGTCGAAAATCCCGTATTAACTCTCTATAAACTCTATTATTATTCCATAATTCATTTAATTTCATTTATCCTTACCTGGAAAAGAAAAGGCTTTGAATTTATCAAAGCCTGAATTCTTGTACTATATAAAATTGTCCAGCTGTATTTTAAAATAATATTATTGAGCAAGAATATTTGCTAATTCATACATAGTTCTTCGAAGCTCATTTTTCCTTGCAAGAACCTGGGCCAGGGGCATGACCTTAATTTCATTTCCAAATAAACCGACCATATGATGGTCTTTTTTATCTAACAATTGTTCAACTGCTGCGGCACCCAAGCGACTGGCAAGAATCCGGTCAAAAGCAGATGGGAACCCGCCTCTTTGTAAGTAGCCTAAAACCGTTACTCTCATTTCAAAGCCAATCTTGTCCTCCAGGTATTTACCTATATCATAAACATCTCCTGCTCCTTCTGCCACCAGGATGATACAGTGGGATTTTCCCCTGTGATAACCTTTTTTCATTTTATTGCTTACATCATCAAGATTAGCCGGAAACTCGGGTACAAGAACATGCTCTGCCCCGCCTGCAATACCACTCATCAATGCAAGATACCCAGAATTTCTTCCCATAACCTCAATAATAAATGCCCGACGGTGAGATGAAGCAGTATCTTTTATTTTATCTATTGCTGATATGACTGTATTTAGTGCCGTATCAACACCAATACACATATCAGTACCATAAAGGTCATTATCAATGGTCGCAGGCAAACATATAACCGGGAACTGTTCTAATTGATAGAGGTCTAAGGCACCGGCCATTGATCCATTACCACCGATTACAACCAATGCATCAATCTGATTTTCTCTTAGGATATTTGCTGCTTTTTGGACTCCCTCTTTTCTTTTGAATTCTTCACTACGGGAAGTCATTAAAAGTGTGCCGCCATGCTGCATTATTCCGCCTACACTTTTCAGGTTAAGTGGTAATAATTTTTTTTCTAATAATCCCTGATAGCCGTAGTGGATTCCAATAACCTCAAGATTATTATGCACTCCGGTACGGACAACTGCCCGCACCGCTGCATTCATTCCAGGGGAATCCCCACCACTTGTTAAAACAGCAATTTTATTAATCATTTTTATATTTTTAACCTTTATTAAGTTAGCTGAGTATTTTTTATATTCAGAATATAGCTCATTTTTCACTTTCATCAGAATTGTTTTTTTCTGTCCGATTATATTCCCGCATGGCATACTCAAAACCATTATTTAAAATGTCTTCCAGGGCTTGAACCGCTCTACTTATTATTTTCGGCAAATTTTGTTCTTCTTCCGGTAAAAAATTGGATAATACAAAAGAAGGGTGATCCATATTTTGCAATAGTGAATCATTTTTAATTCCGATTCGTAAACGAGGAAACTCTTCAGTTCCCAGTGATTGGATAATTGACTCAATACCACGGTGACCACCAGAACTTCCCCGTAACCGCACTCTTAAATTACCCAATGACAGATGAATATCATCATAAACAACTAATATTTGCTCTTCAGAGATACCATAGTAGTTAATTATCTGCTTAACTGCCCTGCCGCTAAGATTCATATAAGTTTGTGGTTTGACAAATAACATTTTTTGTTTTTCAAACTGATACTGTAAAACTTGAGAAAAAAATTTATTTTTCCATTTGCTTTCTATCCCAATATTGTTAGCAACAAGCTCATCCAGAACTCTAAACCCGATATTATGCCTGCTAAATTGATATTTTAACCCTGGATTCCCTAATCCAACAATTACTCTCACAACACCACAACCTTAGCTATAATTAATTTCAGAATTGGTATTATTCTTTCTTCTCTTTCTTTTCTTCTTTTTCTTTCTTTTCTTCTTCCGGAGCTTCTTTTTCCTTAGATTCTACTTTTTCTTTATCTTCTGCTTCCTCTTCTTCCAGGATTTCCTCTTCAGGAGCTTCTTCTTCCTTAGTAGGTGCAACTACCGAGGCAATAGTACGGTCAATATCTGTTAAAAGCTTTACCTCTTTGGGCAATTCTACATCCTGAAGTGTTATAACATCATTGAAGCCTAATTGGCTGATATCAATAGTGATAGCCTCAGGAGCATCAGCGGGAAGACACTCTACTTCGATTTCTCTTAAAGAGATATCCAGAATTCCCCCTTCTTTTATCCCCTTTGGTTCACCTTCCAGGACAAGAGGCACCTGCAAAGTCACCTTTTCCTTCATAGTAACACCATAAAAATCAAAATGGTTAACCCTCTTATGCAATGAATCATACTGGAAATCCTTGAGTACTGCTATACGGGTAGCATCTTTGGCACCATCTTTCTTTATTTGTAAATCAATAATACCATGGGAATGTTTTTTATCAGACAAGAAATGATATAATTCCTTTTCGGGTACTTTCAATAATATATTATTTTTGTCCCTGGGAGAATAAAGTATACCTGGAACATATCCGGAATTTCTCAGTTTTTTACTCTCTTCCTTACCTTTTTTATTTCTGGCTTCCACTAACAGTTTTTTTCGCTTCATATTCGGTTTTCCTCCGCCTCTTAATAATTTTTTTATTTTTCTTTTTGCATCTTCAAAATTAAATTGTATAAAATATTTTTAATAAAAACAAATATTTATTTTTCAATAAAATATAAGTTAAATTTCTACCTGAATAATGCACTTATAGACATGTTTCCATGAATTCTCTTAATCGCTTCTGCAAATAACTTTGCTACAGATAGACTTTTAATACAGGGCAGCTGTTTTTCTTCAGGTATTGGGATAGAATTAGTCACTACTACTTCCTGAAACAAGCCCTCTTTCCAGGATTTTTCTAATCTTCCTCTGGCTGGCCCGGCAAATACAGGATGTGTAGCACAAACATATACTTCTTTTGCCCCAGCATTTAATACTGCCTGGCTACCTTTAATAATTGAACCAGCTGTATCTATCATATCATCAACAATAATTGCTGTCTTATTTTTAACACTTCCTACTATATGCATAATTTCTACATTACTATCAGATTGCCGATATTTATCTATAATAGCAATGGGTTTTGCCAGGCGACCGGCAAAATTTCTTGCCCGTGCAGTTCCACCTACATCAGGTGAAACAACAATAACTTTTGATAAATCTTTTTCTTTAAAGTAATCAGATAATAATGGCGCAGCCTCCAAATGATCAACCGGGATATCAAAGAAACCCTGTATCTGCCCTGCATGTAAATCCATTGTTAAAATACGGTCAGCTCCTGCCTGCACCAGCAAATTTGCTACCAATTTAGCAGTAATAGGTTCTCTGGGTCTGGTTTTTCTATCCTGCCGGGCATAACTGTAATACGGCATTACAGCGGTAATGCGCTCAGCTGAAGCCCTATGAAGAGCATCAATCATAATCAATAACTCCATAAGGTGCTCATGAACAGGATGAGAGGTTGGTTGTATTACAAATACATCACGCCCTCTTACGTTTTCATCAATTTTAACATGAAATTCTCCATCAGGAAACCTGGATATTTCTGCCTTACCCAGTTCAATTCCCAATTGTGCTACAATTTCTTCTGCTAATAAAGGATTTGAATTTCCCGAAAATACCTGTAATTCTCTACGAGAATAAGCAATCAAGTCTTTGCCTCCTTATTCTTATCATTATTATAACATAATCTTATTTTTATTTATTTTTCTCTATTTCTTTTTTCTTTTTCGCCCAATTTTCAATATTTTTTTGTCGAGCCCTGGCAATTCCTAAACTTGCATCAGGGATATTATGAGTAATGGTGGAACCTGCTGCTGTATAGGAATTTTTACCGACAGTTACCGGTGCTACTAAGGAATTATTGCTTCCGATAAAAGCGCCATCTTTTATAATTGTTTGATTCTTGTTTTTGCCATCATAATTACAGGTTATGGTGCCTGCTCCAATATTTACATTTTTACCTAATTTTGTATCACCCAGGTAAGCCAGATGACCCACTTTACTTCCTTTGTCAATGAAAGTCTTTTTAACTTCAACATAATTCCCAATCCTAACTTCATTTCCAATGACACTATTAGGTCTTAAGTGGGAATAAGGTCCAATATGTACATAATTCCCTATTTTACTTTTTTCGACAATAGAAGAATATATTCTTGTTCCTTTACCAATAGATGAATTAATTATCTGGGAATAAGGGCCAATATTGCAGAATTTTCCAACTTCAGAGTTGCTTGTAATAAAGGTAAATGGAAAAATAACTGTATCCTGACCAATTTTTACATGGCTATCGATATAGGTATTCTTACTATCAATTATTGTAACCCCTTTTTTCATATGCTCTTCCGCATTTCTCTGATAGAGAAGATTTGATACCCGGGATAGGTCCATTCTGGTATTAATCCCGATAATTTCATTCTCATCTTGCACATTAACAGTCTTTACAGTACATCCCTTATCTAATAATATTCTTACTGTATCAGTCAGGTAATATTCACCTTGGTTATTGTCTTTATCAATTATTTTTAAAGCTTTAAATAATTCTCTAGAATTAAAGCAATAAATACCTCCATTAATCTCTTTGATTTTTTCCTGAGCTTCAGTTAAATCCCGCTGCTCGATAATCTTGCTTATGTTACCATCTGTATCCCTAATAATGCGACCATAGCCTCGTGGATTCTCCAAATTTGCAGTTAATAAAGTACAACTGGCTTTGTACTTTTTATGGCAATCAATTAATCCTTGAATAGTTGAGGCTCTCAATAGGGGAACATCAGTATATAGAACTAGTACAATGCCCGTGAAGTCCAGCAAATGTTTCTCTGCCTGTTGCACAGCATGAGCTGTTCCTAATTGTTTTTCCTGGTGAGCAAATATTAATTCATTATCATTACTATTAAAAACTTTCTTGACCCTGTCAGCTTGTTGGCCAATTACTACTATTTTCTTTTTTATTCCTAAAGAATCAACCAGTTCCAGCATATAGGAAAGCATTGGTCTTCCAGCGACAGGATGTAAAGCTTTGGGAAGAGTAGATTTCATTCTTGTGCCCTGGCCTGCTGCCAGTATAATAGATGTAATAAATTCCATAGTATTTTCCTGCATAAAGTAAAAACATTTTTTAGATAAGTTAGAAAGTAAAATAATTTGAGGTATATTTCATAATACTTTTAAGAAAAAAACTGGCTGGGGTGGGAGGATTCGAACCTCCGAATGAGGGATCCAAATTCCCTTGCCTTGCCGCTTGGCCACACCCCATCCACTTATAAGAGTATCTTGTGAAATATGCAGCTATATTAAATCATTAGAGTCAGGAGAAGTCTATCAGACTTTATTAATTTTTAATCTCCTGACTCATTTTTTATTCAAATCAACAATAATATTATAAACAAAACATTTCAAATTTCAAATAATATTTTTATTATTCTTTATTTTCTTCATCATCCAGGTCTACAGAAACATCTTCAGTTTCAGGTTCTGCCTGCGCATGTGAAGAAGATCCACCTGCAGATTGCTCTTCTCCTTCTGTTGCCTGAAATTCTTTCAGAACTGCATTTTGAATCATTTCTCTAACTTCGGTATTGATTGGATGAGCTATGTCTTTATGATTTCCATTAGGGAGAAGTTTGCTGGGCATTGCAACAAACATACCCTTTCTTCCATCAATTATTCTCAAATCATGAACAACAAAAGAATCATCAAAAGTAATAGATACATAAGCTCTCAACTTTCCGTCTGTTTGTATTCTTCTAATTCTTACATCTGTAACTTGCACTTGCATACACCGCCTTTTTGTTTTTTAGTTTTTGCGTTTCGCTTTTCATCTATAAACATTTTTTTAGTAACACATTAAACACTTTTCTTCCTGATCTTCTTGCAAATATCTTTTTTTTAAAAAAGACACAATTCCAGTGCTACATGCTTTTTTGTACCTCCTGTTATCTCACAAATTAGTATTTAATAAAAATAAACACAGCAAAATATACCTGCTGTGTTGAGGAGTACCTTTATTTAATAATTTGATTACTTTTCTGAGCTTTCAATATTTTTTGTGCCTTCATAAATCTATCTATCTACTTATTTGTATATTATTTTATAGGCTTTGTCAAATTTTATCATGCAAAATGTTTATTTGTCAAAAGTTTTAAAACCGTATACCGTATATTGTATTACGTATAACGTTCTTAATATATAATTGAAAGAAATATTTTACACTAATAAGTTATTATATTTTATATACACTTATATATTCTAACCGGACTGGGTTTATCCAATAATATAATTCTTAAAATATCTATATGATTTCTGGAATTTAAATTTAATTTACACTTATCTTATTAAATGTAATAGTAAATATCAATTTTCCCAAAATCCTAACCAGGTACTAAAGAACCAACATCCCAATTATCCTGCAGTATTTACGTTATACGGTATACAGAATACGTCATACTATTTTATAATTTGATAATCTTTTTGATTTCTCTGGATAGCAGTGCAAATTCCTGTAAACCATATTTTTCTCCCCTTTTATTTTTATCCAGTCCACTCTTTTTTAATGATTCTTCCAGCCTTCCCTTCTCAATTTTCTCCCCAAAATAGAACTTCAAAGAATTATAGATATTCTTCCTTCTATGTTGAAAAACAGCACGAACCACCTCGAAAAAAAGTTTTTCATCTTCCACCTGAATAGAAGGATTATTTAAAAAATTGATTCTAATAATCATGGAATTTACTTCAGGTTTCGGGTAAAATACATCCGGTTTAACCTGATGGATTTTTTTAATTTGAGAATAATATTGTGACACTACTGATAATAATCCATAATTTTTATCACCCGGTTTCGCCATCATACGCTCGGCTACTTCCTTCTGAATCATTATTACTGCCACTTGCAGAAATCGATGCAAATCCATTAATTTCCTTAATAAAGGTAATGATATAAAATAGGGTAAGTTTCCTGCTATTTTTTCAATCTGATACCCTTCTTTTCTTTTATCTTGCAGGAATGACTTTAAGTCAAACTCTAAAATATCTTCATAAATAATAGTCAATCTATCTTTCTTGTTCTGAAATAAATCATCCAATATTGGTTGTAGTCGTAAATCTTTTTCTATTGAAAAAACATGTTGAGCCGAGCACAGCAACTCTCCTGTCAATGCCCCTAATCCTGTTCCTATTTCAAAAACAGATTCATTATTATCCAATGATAGTGCCTTGACAATAATTTTGGTTATATTCTGATCTATTAAGAAATTTTGACCTAACTTCTTTTTGGGGAAAAATTGATATTGTGATACATATGAAAGTAATTTTTTTGAGGAATTAAGATTACTAAAGTAAAAGGGATTCATAAGTCTTTCCCATAAAGCAATGGAGCCGGTGATCTGAGTTGAACAGACAACCTACGGATTACGATTCCGTTGCTCTGCCAATTGAGCTACACCGGCCCGTTACTCTTAAGTCCTTATTTTATTTGGCTTTCCAGCCATTTCATATTTTGCATTATTGTCTTTAATATCCCCTTGGTGTCCATATGGTGTCCATGACATGTCAAGCTTATTCACTGCATCCTGTAAATGTGACCTGGATAAATGAGAATAACGCATAGTCATTTTATATCTTTATGGCCCATCAAGCGCTGAACCGTTCGAATATCACAACCATTCATGACCAGATGTGAAGCAAAGGTGTCTCGTTAGGCTTCAACTGGAACCAGCTTACCAAAGAATTGCAAGAATGGCAACAGTTACAGGCTGATTTTTTAGATTTAAATGATTAAAAATTGCTTTGGATAAAGAACAATCATTGATCCTTCTCTGCTTACAAGACCTTATCCAAACTATTGAAAGCTTAATTAAACTATACTCTATATCGGGTAAGAATCTTTAATTAACTCAATCGTGACTAAGATATTTTTCAGTTTGCTTCATAAGTTCAAGGCAAAGAATAGGGTTGAATGAGAAAAAGAAAAAAACTTGACAGACAAACAAGATGATAATAATATATAGATAGAATTCACAGGAAAAAGCACCTCTTAAGGTTTCGTCCTTCTGCGGTGCTTTTTCATTTCTTATCCTTTGTATTCTAACTTTTTTTGTAGATTACCCATAAAAACGATCTTCTCTTTGGCAGATTTTTTTAGCAAGCTTGAGCAAGTTTTGTTATATGGGCTCATCACACACCTTAATTTATTTTTTTGATAAAGATACTTAACTACCGAATAATAATCACCATCACTGGAAACAATAACCGCTTTGTCATATTCAGAGAAATCAATCATTGCTTGAAGAACAAGGTCTGCATCAATGTTCCCTTTTATCTTTCCGTCATTATCAGGGATAGTCGGCTTAAAAACCAAACAAGACTCATCCGAATCATTGAGAAACTAATAGGAGTGAAATCTATTTTAGATAGGGACCTTTAAATAACTCAAATACACCTGGATTATTTTAGTTTATTTCATTTTACTATTATTGTAGGTAAGGAAAATAGTAAGATAAATTTGTGTCTAAAGTTTAATTTATTCCTGTATTTTTAATATTTAGTTTCAACATAATTTCCATACCTTCCTATACACTTATAGCCGTTTTTATCTTTATGAGGTTTTAACATTGAATCGTATTTCGATCTCTTAAATCTTTTTCCACAAACCGGACATTCAAAAATGTAAGTTGGACCAAAAGTTTTATGATCTTTTTTTAATGATGGCTGTTAATATTTTATAATTTTCCGATCACTAGATGGAGCATCAATATTGCCTGAGGATGAAAATTCAACTTGAAACCTAGGTTGGAATGTATTGTCCGTAAGTTTTACACTTTCAATTCGATCAACACGATAAGCGCGAATTTCATTATTGTTTACTTTGACAGCGTAAAGAAGAAGATTACCTTCCGTAGTACGCCTTAAAGAATAGGGTTCAATAATTCGCTTTGTTCCATGATAACCCAGTTCAATACAAAGATGATTTACAGCTGCAAACCTTATTGATTCCAGTGGTATATTAAAACCCCATCTTGTAATCCCAGCCGGGGGATGCCAACCTATTTCTTCACCTTCCCGTCCTGGCATTGTTTTTAATGGTTCGGGGATAAATCGTTTTTCTAACCAATTAAACAATTCCGGTAATTCATCTAAAAATTCTTCGAAGTTGGGTAATTTAGGTAATTGATGCCCAAGCATATTCCCCCATTCTGTTTTTAATTCATTCAGCAATTGGGGCTGTTTAAATATTTCATTGCTTGGCAATGGTACATTTTTTGATTTACACTTAGAAACTAATATCGAATTTATAAGTTCAGGGTTCTCTTTAAAGGGGCCGTTTCTGAAAAGAAATATAATATCATAGAGATCTCTTGGATAACCACGTTCTCCCATAGCCCGTATTTTTTCAGCAAACACTTCTTCTAATGAATAACACAAAACTTTAGCTGGTTCGGGCAATTTATCAGAATAAGAATGTGTGATTGTTCTTGCAATCGGTTGTGATACAACTTTTTCCGAAGCACTGAGATCTAATTTTATTCTGGTAGGATTATGTGCGCGACGAGGACCTTGATAATATATCCTGCCCTCAGTATACAAAGGAAAATTCTTCTGTTTGAGTAGAATAGGCTTTACAGAAAAATCAATTCCTGATTCTTCGTATACACGATCTGATATTCTCTCTAATACAGGTTGGACATCTTGTGGTTTAAGAGGAGCCCCAGGTAAAACCGTAAAATCTAGGTCTTCTGAAAATCTATATGTTTCAAGATAACATTTTTTAAGAGAAGTACCACCTTTAAAAACCCATTTATCTTTTAGATCCTTATCCTGTCCAATCCCCCAAAGTAACCATCCGATAACATAGTCTTTTTCTATGACATCTTCTCTTATCTTCCATTCAACAACTAAATTTTTTATTTCTTCATGAGTAATCATAGCTTGGCATTAATTCGGAGATTCCATCTTCGCAGGGTTTTTCCTTTGGGAGGTAGAGATGGTTCTAAACTAGAATAACCAGAACTTATATTTTTCTTGCAAACCGCAATTGTTTTGGGTACATCAATTTTAAGAAATTCCATGAGATAACCCAAACGCTTGTAAATTGTTCTATTGCCTAGCTTAGTAATATATTCTAGAATCTTTGATTCATCCCTGTTTTCTCCTTCAAAATACTCCTTTAATATAATAACTACATTTCTTATCCCACCACCAAGATAAGGTTCATTTAAAATATCAACCAATGTTCTGGAAGGATCTGATATATTAATCCTTGTTTGCTCAAGCCAAACAGTCTTTGTGCCAAACATCTTTTCAGCTTTGATGTTCTTTACAATATATGTTGTCCCTTGAATTTCAAGTTTTTTTCTTCGTGGTTTCTTTGATGAAAAAACAACTATGTCTTTAAATATTTGATCTGTAAGACCCCAATATTCACAAGCACTCCAGCCACCAATATAGCAAGGATCAAAAACAACACTAGCCACTATCCAGGGATTCTCTTTTCTTTCAGCAGGATTAACAGCTCCCAGAGGAACAGTTGTGAATAAACCTTTTTTTATGCGAGTTAGCCAACCCCGGGCAACCCAATATGCTACCAGGCGCCTGGCTTTATCTAGATCCATAGTTAGAATTGTACTAACTTTGGTAATAGAGAAAGGCCCTTTTGTTTCTCTATTTAGTTTATCCAAAAATTCCCTATTGCGTTTAGAGATACCTGAGACATTTGTAGTTTTGTTATATTCTTTGCGCATAATGTTCCATCTAATAGTATATTCCACGCTTTCAATATACCATATGAGGAAAAATTGTCAACCTTTCTTAATAAGGTTAAGAAAGTCTTTTCTTAACTTTTTCGCTTCTCAATTCTCTTATCGCATCATTTGCAATCCATCTTGCGCTTTTAGAATCTATTTTCCGAATTTCCAAAGCTGTTTCAATTGCCCTTTTGTTTAGATTAAGATTTCTTTTGCCAATTTGCCTTAACGCCCAGTTAACTGCCTTTTTGACAAAATTTCTCTCATCTGTTGATTCTTTTATAATCAAGGATAAGAATTTTTCGAATTTCTTGTCATCAGCTCTCTTATCATGAACTGCCAAAGAAGCCATCAAGACAAAGCCTGCTCTTTTAACAAATTCCTCTTCCCTTTTAGTCCACTCGAGGGCTTTCTTGTAAGCAAAAGAAGTTTTGTCAAATAAATTGCTACATACTTGATCACATATATCCCAGGAATCAAAGTCCTTAACCCATACTTCCATTTGTTTTTCAGTTATTTTCTCCGGCTCATCAATAAGTTCAGCGAGTATCCTAGCTTCATGGATTCCTGAAGTCCATAACTGTTGAGCTAATTTGTGATTCTTGCCAATCTCCTTTGCTATATCTCTTAGGGTATAAACAGAAATCCCCAAAGCATTACGGGGAGTGATCCCAAATCTTGGCATTCCTGCAATGCTTTCGGGATTATGCAACGATTTTAATTTCTTGACAATTTCCTTATATCTCATATGTTTATACAAAATAAAATAAATTAGTAAATATTTTCTTTTCTATGCAGATTATATATTTATTCCCTATAGTCTATAACATATTTATTCCAGGTAGTCCTGTAAATTTTTACTTCGACTAGGATGTCTTAATTTTCGAATTGCCTTAGCCTCAATTTGTCTAACTCTTTCCCGTGTAAGACCAAACTCCTGCCCAACTTCTTCCAGAGTGTGGGAACTTCCATCAGTAATACCAAATCTTAACTCCAGGACACTTTTTTCTCGCTGGGTTAATGTTTGTAAGGTGCTATCAAGTTGTTCTTTTAACGCAGTATGGGAAAAAATTTCTGGTGGAGCAGGTGCATCCTCATCTTTGATAAAATCTCCCAGATGACTATCTTTCTCTTTACCGATTGGGCTTTCCAGGGAAACTGAATCCTGTGCTGCTTTGATTATTTCTTTTACTTTTTCCAAAGGGAGTCCCATCTGTTCAGCTATTTCTTCCATGGTCGGATCTCTGTCCAGCTCCTGTGATAGTCGCCTAGAAACTTGTACCAATTTATTTATTTTTTCCACCATGTGAAATGGAACACGAATGGTTCTTCCATAAGTAGCAACTGCACGGGAAATCGCCTGTCGAATCCACCAGGTAGCATAAGTGCTGAACTTATAGCCGCGCCGGTAATCAAACTTTTCAACAGCTCGTATGAGACCCATATTCCCTTCTTGAATTAAATCTAGAAAAGACATACCTCTTCCCACATACCGCTTGGCAATGCTGATCACCAATCTTAAATTCGACTGCACCAATGTTCTTTTTGCTTTTTCATCCTCGGACTCTACTCGCTTGGCTAAGCCAACTTCTTCATCAGCAGTTAATAACCTGATTTGTCCAATTTGCTTAAGATACACCTTGACCGGGTCAGTAACCTCTAATCTTTTCTTAATAGTACTCTCAGAAGGTATTTCTTTTTTAGAAACGGCCTCTATCCCGGTCTTTTTTGCTTTCTCCTTTTCCTCCCCTGTCTCTTTTTCATCAATTAGCTCAACTCCGGAGGTGTTAAGGGCATCATAAAGATCTTCAACTTTAGTAGTGTTTAATATTTCATCTCCCAGATAATTTTCTATTTCCTGAAATGTAAGATATTTCTTTTTCTTTCCCTTTTCAATTAAGCTCTCTATGTTCTGTTTCTTTGCCATTTAAATCAATCCTTACTGCTATTCTGTATTCAAGATTCAATCTAGTTACAAACCATCATCGTTGAAAAAACAAGGCTGGGGTTTGGGAAAAAACAACTTACCTTGGTGATACTTCTTTTTTCTTACTTTCTTACCAGTAGTATAATACAGTCCAAGATAGTGAGCAAATTTTACACTAACTTATATCCCTTGTTATATCCCTACCATAATTTCCATATTTTAGGGTACTCTTAAACATTGCAACCATTTTCTCTGATGGTACATCTACCTGTATATTATTAACTGAACTCAAAACATACCATCCTTTAGAAAAAAATTCTATTATTCATTTTCTTATTTCTTCTTCAACTTCCCTGCGAGTACCATAATGGAGTATCTTTTGATTGTCCATAGTTCCCCAAAAACATAAATACTTACCAAATTCCTTTTTTAGTTTTAAAGGATTCGCATTCTTTACACTTACCTGTATCGGATTAACAATATCTACACCTATTTTAATTAAATCGGCTATAAACTCATAGAGCCTCCATCTGTATGGAAGAATACTTTTGCCTTAGTCTTGCTTTTAATCATTTCTATTAATTTTTTACGGCAGATACTCAAGTGGATTAACAGGCCTACCATTTTCCCTGATTTCAAAATGAAGGTGAGAACCGGTAGCATTACCAGTAGACCCTAGTTTGCAGATGACATCTCCTTTCGTCACCTTCTGTCCTTCTTTCACCAGGTTACTTGAACTATGGGCATAGACTGTCGAATAACCGTCAGCATGATCAATAATAATAACATTTCCATATCCGTTAATATATCCGGAAAAAGTTACTATGCCGCTTTCTGCAGCTTTTATTAATGCTCCGGTTCGGGCATCAATATCGATTCCGGTATGATAGTCTCGTCTACCCCCCAGAGTCCTAATTCCAAATTGAGAGGTGATAGGTCCATTCAAAGGCCAGACAAAAGAGCGAGAAGATACCGAAGAACTTCTGGTCTCGGGTATTACGAGTCTTTGTCCGACAATAAGTCTTTCACTTTCAGAAATTTGATTGGCACTGGCAATAGAGTGCACGCTCAGCTGGTATTTTCGGGAAATTTGCCACAGTGTTTCTCCTTTTTGGACATAGTGGATAACATCTTTGGTTTTTTCTGTTTGTGGTATCGAGGCGATAGTGCCTGTTTCCTGTTCTGTGGCCAGATCAGTAGGCGAAATAACTAATTTTTTATTTATAGATAGTTGGGCAAGAATATTCTGTATAGGTGCTTTTTCATCGCTTCCCTTTGTTTTATTTTCTTCATTCCCTGATCTGCTATCCGGAGGGCTTTTGATAATCTTACTGATAGAAAGCTTTTCAGAATCTTCTAAATTATTCGTTTGTGAAAGATCCTTTAAAGAAACATGATAATTTTGAGTAATAGTCCATAAGCTTTCATCCTCTTTAGCTGTAGAATTAACTTCTTTTACCAAATTGCTAAATTCCTTTTTTAAATTAGTAGTCATTCTCTGAGAATTTAATTTATCTTTCTGAAAAGAAAGCCCAGGCTGTTCTTCTTCTTTTTTTGCTTCCTCTTTTTTGGTATTATCTATGGGTATCTTAATTTCCTGACCAATGGAGAGAGAATCAGTTTTACTTAAATCATTTACTGAAGAAATGTGCTCTTGTAATAAACGATACTGTTGGGCAATATCCCAAATAGTTTCACCTCTTTCTACAGTGTGAATAACGGTTGAAGTATCTCTACTCGAGCTAGGGCTATCTCCTTCATGTTTGGGGATTTTTATTAATTGACCAGGAGATAGCCGTTGATCTTGTCCAATATTATTTACTTGAGCAACTTCCTGTATTGATAACTTAAATTGTTGGGAAATTGTCCAGAGAGAATCACCTTCTTTTATCTGATACTCTAGATATCCCTGGGCCAGAATGTTATCAATTATACCTGCGCTAAATATAAAAACGAACAAGACAAAGATAATTGCCCGAATTAAGTAGATGGAAGTATTATTTTTGACATAATTCATTTGCCCAACACCTATTCATTTAAAATATGGTATTAGATGTACTAATATATGAAAGTGCCCTGAAAAAAACACCTTTCATATTTAATATATAGTTTACATAGCTATTTTTAACAGAAAAGGCTGGTTCTCGTTCCTGTTTACTCTGTTATTTCATTTTGGATTTTAGTTATTTATTATATTATAAATATGAACAGATGGTCAATCTTACAGATTCTTCCCCTAGCTTGATACTGGATATAATATTTAATTTTTCATTTCTTTATTTATTAATTCTTTTCCTATATGATTCTTAAGATGATATTGACTATTAAGTGAAGAGTACAAATATCAGGAAATTATTTCTAAATTATTCTGGAAATCTACAGATTTAAAAATATGCTATTTACTTAAAATTATTTTTTTTCAGAATTAATAAAATCGGATCTTTATTGACTCAAAATTGGCCTAAAATTATTTAATTTCTTGAAAAGGATTTATAGAGTTGGTGTCCATAAGATGTCTAAATTGGCCTAAATTGCTAGGACAGAAACTAAAACAGAAACAATGAGAAAGGCTTATTATAAAAGGGTTTTAGTTGTTTTTGTGGGGATTGTTGGGGTTAGCGAACTCCCCCCCCCAAATCGGATTACGATTCCGTTGCTCTGCCAATTGAGCTACACCGGCACCTTTTTAAATAATGGTAGGCGGAACAGGACTTGAACCTGTGACCCCCTACATGTGAAGCAGGTGCTCTGCCGACTGAGCTATCCGCCCATTACTCTAAGATAAAAGGAGGTGCCTCCAAGGGGATTTGAACCCCTGTCGCCGCCGTGAAAGGGCGGTGTCCTGAACCTCTAGACGATGGAGGCAATTTATGGTAGGCCGTGCAGGCCTCGAACCTGCGACCCTCTGATTAAGAGTCAGATGCTCTGCCAACTGAGCTAACGGCCCGCAACAATGGCTTATTTCTTTATTCTTTTCAAGTGCCTTACAATGTTACTATATTTTGACTAATGTGTCAATAAAAATGAATAAGGGAAATTTCAACTTTTTTATTTTTTATATAAATGTCCAATAGAAAGCGTCAACAAACTAGGCGTAATAAGGGTAGTAACCATAGTCATTGCAATTACAGCAGAAGCGGTATTTGGAGTAATCACATTGTATTTGAGGCCAATATTAGCTATAATTAGTGCTACTTCCGCCCTGGGAACTGTGGCAATTCCAACTGATAGAGATTCTCTTAAAGTAAAACCGCATATCTTTGCCCCTGACCCACAACCAATTATCTTCCCGACTATTGCCATAATTATAAAAATAATTGTAAAAAGTCCCATGGAAATAAAGGTATTCAAATCAAATTGCATGCCCATAGTTACAAAAAATATTGGAACAAAAAAAGAATGTCCTATTAAAGAAACGCTTTCAAAGGCTTCTTT
>CAZWUL010000016.1:0-23034 GCA_964636625.1 uncultured Atribacterota bacterium
AAGGGTTTTGGGGGCTTAATTTGGGGAAAATGGGTTATAAGTGTCAAAGTCAGGATTCAATAAGCATTTTTTTATTTATTAACACTTGTTGAATGATTTTTTTTATATGTCAGTTTCAAGAATTTTAGCAACTCTACATAAGGAACTGGGGTAAATGAAATAAAAATAACTATTAACCATTGGGAATAAGTTAGTGGCATAACATCAAATATGTCTTGTAAATAAGGAATAAGCATGACAGATAATTGTAAGATACCTGAAATCAATATTGCTGCTATCAGATAAAGATTAGTGAATATCCCTAACTGCAAAATAGAGAAACGATCAGAGCGAGAATTAATAGATTGCCATAATTGAATAAAACTTAAAGTGCCAAAAGCCATTGTTCGGGCTACTTCCAAAGAATAATGAGTATAACCGTAATAAAAAGCAATGAGAGTTATTATGCCAATAAAAAAACCTTGAGAAAAAATATTAAATCCCATTTTACCGGAAAATATTCCTTCATCTGGCTCCCGGGGAGGGCATTTCATTAAATCCATTTCAGCCGGATCCAGACCTAAGGCCAGGGCAGGAAAACCGTCGGTGACCAGATTAACCCAGAGTATTTGTATTGGGAGTAAAGGGCGGGGTAGCCCGATTAAAATGGCAATAAAGATAGTAATAATCTCTCCTAAATTACATGACAATAGATACCTGATAAATTTTCTAATATTCTGGTATATTTTTCTTCCTTCCTCTACAGCTGACACAATAGAAGAAAAATTATCATCAGTTAAAATCATATCAGCTGCCTCTTTGGAAACATCGGTACCGGTAATGCCCATTGCTATGCCGATATCTGATTCTTTTAAGGCAGGGGCGTCGTTTACGCCATCTCCGGTCATAGCAACAACCTGCCTGTTTTTCTGCAAAGCCCTGACGATTCTCTGCTTATGCCTTGGTGATACACGGGCAAAAATTGTTGTTTTTAAAACAGTTTCTTCCAATTCCTGCTGTGGTATTTTTTCTAATTCTACTCCGGTAATGATTTTATCACCTGATCTATAGATATCCAGTTGCTCTGCAATAGCCCGGGCAGTTAATGAATAATCCCCGGTAATCATAATAGGCTTAATACCTGCACGGCGACATGTCTGAACTGCCTGCACAGCTTCTTTTCTCGGCGGGTCTATCATTGCCATTAATCCTAAATATATCAATTGGTTCTCTGTTTTATCAATATCAAGTTTTGTCTTGTTCTTTATTTTATCCTTTTCTGATGATGTTATTTCTCGACAGGCAACCGCCAGAACACGAAGCGCTGCTGATGCAAGTTTTTGGTTTTGTCCTGAAATCTTCTTTCTTACCGACTCAGACAATTGGTCAAATTTACCATTATCCATGTAATTTTGACATCTCTCAATAATCTGATCAGGAGCGCCTTTTACAAAAAGCAATGTTTTTCCATCTGGAGTTTGATGAATACTAGACATTCTCTTTCGCTCTGAATCAAATGGTAATTCTTTTAAACGTGGATACTCATTTTCTAAAGCTTCTTTTTGATAACCGGCTTTAGATGCAGCAACGATTAATGCTCCCTCAGTCGGATCACCAATAATATCCCAATTCTGATTATCTTCATCATGTTTTAAAGAAGAATTATTACAAAGAGCCGCTCCTTTTAGCAGAAGGGATAATGATTTATCATCACTGGGTTGAATAAATTTTTCATTCTGTTTAAATTGGCCAAACGGTTCATATCCTGAACCTTCCACATCTATTTCCCTGTTGACCATCATTATTTTTTGAACGGTCATTTGATTTTGGGTCAGGGTACCGGTCTTGTCTGAGCATATTACAGTAGTAGCGCCGAGTGTTTCTACTGCTGGTAACCGCCTGATAATGGCATTTTTTTTAATCATCTGCTGAACGCCTAAAGCCAGGACAATTGTAACCACAGCTGGTAGTCCCTCCGGAACTGCCGCAACAGCCAGGGCAATACCGGTCATAAACATTTCAAAAAAGCCAATACCTCTCAAACAACCTAACAAAACTACAATTGCTATAACAAACAGGATAATTATGCCAAGATTTTTGCCCACCTGGTTTAATTTTTTTTGCAAGGGAGTCAATTCCTGTTTTTGCTCCTGGAGCATACCGGCAATCTGACCCATCTCTGTATTCATACCAGTTGCTATGACTATTCCCTTCCCTCTTCCGGCGATAACTGATGTCCCCATGTAAGCCATGTTGGTACGATCCCCGAGAGAAGTATCTTGTGCTTCTACAATATCTGTTTTTTTCTCAACAGCTTCGGATTCACCGGTTAAAACAGATTCCTGTATTCGCATATCTGTCACTTCAACTAAACGCAAATCCGCAGGTATTCTATTCCCTGACTCTAAAAGCACTACATCCCCGGGAACCAACTTTGGTGATTGAATCTTTTTTTTATGACCACCTCTAATAACCAGCGTTTCCGGAACAGTCATTTTTTTTAAGGCATCCAGGGACTTTTCTGCCTTAAATTCCTGTAAAACACTCATCACTGCATTTAATATAACTATAATAGCAATTACGATGGCATCGGTAACTTCTCCCAGCAAAACTGAAACAACCGCCGAGGCCAATAGTATAATTATTAGAACATCCTTAAATTGTTCTAATAACATATCCCAGACTGTTCTTTTTTTGCCTTCCTCTAATTGGTTAAGTCCTGCTTTTTCCAGGCGTATTCCGGCTTCGGATTCACTTAATCCTTTATTTAATGAAGTTCTAAGCTCTGACACTGTTAGTGTTACTGATTTTTGGTAATAATTACTTGTAGGGCCTATGTCCATTTCGTCCATTTTAAAATACCTCAGAAATGATTTATATAATAATTTTCCTACAATTTATGTAATTGTATTAATCGTATTGCAGTTTGTTAATGGTTACATTACTTGTCTAATTGACAGGTTATTAATACTCAAGATTATAATATATAAATTTTCTATATTTCTCTTAAATAATTCTTGAGATATTCTAGATTCCTTTTTATTTCATTTAAACTCTGGCGAAAATTTTTACCTTTGTCAGGTAAGCTTGAAAGGTAATTAGCGTACATCTGGATTGATTCGTAACGATGTTGTAGATAAAATTCTTTGCCTGTTTTTGAAAGAGTAACTAAAACTTTTCTTCTATCCTGCTGCGCTCGGCGACGATTAATATAACCACGTTGCACTAAACGGTCAACAATACTTGTCATAGTAGTGGGTGCAACATGAAATATCCGGGACAGCTTGCTCATAGAAGCAAATGATTCTTTTCCTAAAAATTCAATGAGATAATGCTCGGTAATACTGAGGGCAATATGTTCTGTTGAATTATGACTGCTGGAAACATGTTCCCATAAAATTTCAGTCAATTGCAAAAATAAATCATTAATCTCAGCGGCAATTTTTTTCTCTTCTTTTCCCATATCTTTTTATTAACTGATAATATTTTATTGCGAATATCGCACTTTTAATCATACGGATTGCTACCAAAAATGTCAAATTTGTTTATCGATTCTCGCGCCTTTATAGAAGTGGTACGGTTAAAGGTTATCCTGTGCTTGCCCTGCTTCTTCTTCTGCCTGGGATTGAATGTATTTGCGAATCACTTCTTCATTGATTCCCGCTGTTTAAATAAAATATCCTTTCCCCAGATAACTTTTTGATTTCAATAGACCTTCTACAAGGAAGTGAATTTTTTGTTCAGAGATCTGCTGTTATTCTTCTTGATGATTTCTGTTACTATAATTACTGTATATTTCGGAGAATCACCATGTACAAGTGAACATGATCTGGCTTGGTGGTTATCTCTATGTATTCCCATTCAGGAAAATATCTTCTTATTTCCTGTAACTTTATCTTGAGATACTCTTTGACTCCTTTTAGGAGTAACTTTCTGCGAAAGCGTGTTATCCAGACAATATGATATTGGGTCTTGTTATGTTATGGACTGATTTGTATAATTTCATGCCCTTTGTCCTATGAAAGAACGGCCAGAAGAAACAGGAAAGAATTCTCATACCAACTTTACAGATGGGGGATTCTTACTGGATTAAATATTTGAAATATAAGTTGATGCAAACTTGGGTACACCCAATTTTGTTCTCTGGCAACAAAATTCTTTTAATTTAATAATCTTCTTAATAGGATTAAAAGGTGATTATCCCAATGGTTTAATCTCTATTCTACTTCTTTACCACCAAACATATTTCCATCCACTTCTATATCTCAATAGAGTGTTTTTAGATCTTTTATGCTATCATGATAAATTATTTCTAAAAATTCTTAAGTATCTCTGGATGAGTAACTTGCTGTAAGGAATCGGAAATCTTAGTCAGTAAGTAGGAACTTCCAGGTAAAAATACTCTATTAATCTCTCTTTCCAATAGTGGGATTTATGTCTCTTCTTCCAAAGATTTTGAGATACTTTTCTGGTTAGCCTAAACTTACTACAATGGCTTTGACTGGTAGAAAGAGACCAGAATTTTTACTGCTGCATCGAGGACGTTTTTCATACTCTCTTTATACTGATTTTTAACATTCTTTCAAGGTTCTAAGTGCAATTTTTTATCATTTCCAAAAATTAAAATATAGATGAGCTCTTATTTATTAAGCAAGCTCATCTATATTTTACAAAGAGATTAATTTGTAAAAATTTAAATATAGCTAATTAATTTTTATTCTGGTTCTGACAGATTGGAACATATTTTTTTTCCATTTCAATAAAATTCGACAAATCAAAGAATTCATGTAATTCACTCCAATCGGCCATTTTCCCTTTTTCTAATAATCTTTTCGTTGTACCCTTTTTCTTTAGTTCTTCTAAAACTTCCATTGAAGATTTAAGAGCCATTCTAGCTATCGAGTTTGGATAAATTGCAATTTTATATCCTATTTCTTCTAACTCTTGAACAGTTAATAAAGGAGTTCTGGTGCCTTCTCCTACATTCACAAAAGTAGGGGCCTTTATACACTTGTTAACCAGGCGCATTTCTTCAACAGACTCTGGGGACTCTACAAATATAATATCAGCCCCTGCCTCCTCATATATTTTTGCCCTTCTAATAGCTTCTTCAATACAAAATGGAGTACGAGCATCAGTACGAGCAATTAGTAAAACATCATCACCGGCATAATCTTTTGCTGCTTTTATTTTGCCTACCATTTCTTCTGATGATACTAATTCTTTTCCTAAATAATGACCACATTTTTTAGGTATTATTTGATCTTCTAATTGTACTGCTGTAACACCTATTTTTTTAAATTTTTTAACTGTATGAATGACATTTATAGCATTTCCAAATCCAGTATCAATATCAGCAATAACCGGTAAATTGGTTGAATCAACAATATATTCAACTTGATAGGCTACTTCGGTTAAAGTCATCAAACCAACATCTGGTTTTCCCATAGTAGAAAACGACAAACCACTTCCAGTTATATAAACTGCATCAAATCCAAGTTTCTCAATAACCTTTGCACATAAACAATCATAAGCACCTGGAGCAATAAGCATCTGAGGTGCATGCAGCTTTGTTTTAAATACTTCAAGTTTTTTATTAGCCATTTTTTATTCCTTTCAATTTAATAATTTCATATTTTTGTATTATTACCTAAGTATATATAATCTTATAAAACAACCCCCTATCTCTTTCTTTGAAATGTTTTTTTTATTTATTTCCGTTACTCTTAGGGATACGAAGAATTTAAAAATTATTACCTGATATAACCCCAAAACTAACCTTATCATATTTATTTCTTAATGAACTAGCCAATCCATAATTATATATTAATTTCTTTATTCTCTAAGCTTTATTGTGGTAAATTACATTGTTTAATCACTTTACTAAAAATCTCATGTTTTATTAGGTTCTATACATTATTACTTTATTAGATCAAAATGAGAAGGGATTATAAAAGTTAACCAATTTTTCTCCGCAAGCCTTGATATACACAAGGCTAGTTACATTTTCATTATATACCACAACTTTTTATTTTTTAAGTTACCAGAGATATGCTAATCAGGTACTTTTACTAGAATTCTCTTTCGTTGACCAGTTGGTTAAAGAATATCTTGATAAATTTAATTACCAGCACATACCATTGACATTTTTTATAGTAATAAGTATTTAAATATAGGCTGTATTGAAATGACTATCATATCATAAATATAGAAATATTCTATGATATACCTACATTTCTTAGATATCTTTTAAGACTATATTTTGGACCCAAAGTCTTTTACTATTAAATTATAAACTGGCATATTTTATTGACTGCTGATAACCTATGAAATTTTTGACATCTACATCTATCAATTCTCAAAAAATCGTTACTTAACATTTTTTTCTTTTGATATAAAATAATATCTTGGCTTCTGAAAGTAGATCAAGTAATTTTTCTATCTGTCTACTATTTGTCTATTAACATAATATTTTTAATTTCTCTGAAGATCTATTTTTAAACTGTCAATATAGGTTTTTCGTAGAAACAGCCGGAAACTACAATCTCTTTTAATCCTTTTCATCCCAGATTATATGTGATAGAACTTCTGTGATTTCTTGTAGATAGTCCTTTCTCTACAGTATCTCAATGGTAGCTTGGGTTATTTATCTTTAGTTCACATTTATAACATCGCAAGATAGGTGATATTTTTACAATAATCCCAATAAATCTACGTGCTGAAAAATCAGAAAATTTCCCCTAGCCAAAAAGAATAAAAGGGAATAATTGTCCTCCTATAAGACTTTTTTAGGCATGTTGGTTATCAATATGTAATTTAATAATACTCTATCATAGTTTATACAAAGCTCTCAAATGGCAACAAATCCCCTTCGGTGTTCGAATGTCTAAATAATTACCATTTATGATTAGATCGCTAAAGGTCAGCTCATATCGAATATCTCATTTATTATTTATTTTAACAAGAAATTTGGCAAAAAGGTAGCGATGTCAGGAAATATGGCTATCACAATCACTACAATCAATACAGTCAAAATATATGGAATTAAAGCTCTCACAACAGTAAAGTAAGGAAGTTCAGAAACATCTGTTAACACATATAATCCTATACCAAATGGGGGAGTAAGATTGCCTATTCCCAAACACATAACCATTATCACTCCAAAAAATATAGGATCAATATTAAATGCCAAAACTATAGGAATAACTATAGGAGTCAACAAATTAACATTAACAGCAACAGATAGGAAACATCCCATAATAAGGAAAAAAATCATTAATATACCAATTAAAACTAAAGGATTGGATGTTAGTTGAACCATAAAATTAGCTATGGTCATTGGTATTCTCGCTCTTGTAAGCACCCACGAAAACCCATAAGCCATAGCTAATATAAACATTATCTTTGCTGAGTCTTGAGCTACTTTTTTGAATACCAGCATTAATTTTTGTATAGATATTGTCTTATAGATTAATACGCCTAAAATTATAGAGTAAAAAGCAGCAATTGCAGCTGATTCTGTTACTGTAAAATAACCACTCAACATACCACCTAATAATATAATTGGTGTTAAAAGTGTAAAAAAAGCGTTTTTAAAACTTTCCCATAACTCTAAAAATGTCGATCTTTTGCTAACAGGATAATTTGCTTTTTTAGCATCCATTGCAACTTTAAGCATTAAAGTCAACCCCATAAATAATCCTGGTATCAATCCTGCAAGAAGCATCCTCGTTGCTGAAACATTAGCCCAAATCGCATACATGATCATAGCAGAGCTTGGAGGTATAATAGGTCCTAGCAAAGAAGAGGCACCTGTTATAGCAGCAGAAAATTTTCTTTCATAACCTGCATCATTCATGGCTTTTAACTCTATTCGGCCTAACCCTGCTATGTCAGCAGTCCCTGATCCAGACATTCCTGCAAAAATCATACTTGCTAATATATTAACTAACCCTAATCCTCCGGGTAAATGACCAGTTACTTTTTCAGCAAATCCAAAAAGTTTATCACTTACTTTTGATTCATTCATTATTTGACCCATTAAAATGAATAATGGGATCGCTAATAAGGGGAACTTATCAATTCCAGTTAGTGTTGTTTGTGCAAAAAGAACTGAAGGAAAATTTCCAATACCTCTTGTTATAATAAAATAAATTGCACTTGTTGCTGCCATTGCAAAACCAGCTGGAATACCTGCTAATAAGAACAAAAATATTGATACTATAATTACTACTATCATTAAATCCATTTTAATCTTACAAACTCCCTATAAATGTAATAATTCTTTTAATTATTTCAGCTAATGAAAAAAAAGCGGCTAGACTAAAACCGATAACCATGGAAAGAAACTCGTAACTAGCTCTTATTCCTAAAGTAAAAATATATGTATTACTTTCATATTGTGTTATCGCTATTTGCAATGCTCCATAAGCTAAAATTATACTTATAAGTAATATTATTAAGTTAAAAAATATAATATATATATTCCATACACTACTGTTTCTCTTTAAATAACCATCAAAAATATTTAGGCGTATATGGCTAAATTTTTTTACCAGAATTGATGCTCCTATAAAAGTGGTCCAAATATTTGCAAATGTTGCTAAATTTTCTGTCCAAATCACAGATATACCTAATTGCCTTGCGATTATTCCAATTAATATTGAAATAAAAAATACAACGAAGGTGATAGTAATTATTACTTCTAAATTTATAATTCTTTTAAGGCTATTAAATGAAAATGACATTTTTATCTCCGTACTTAAATTTTATAAATTACTTATTTAGTTAAAATTATGACTTTGTCATTGTGGATTGTAATTTTACTCAATTTAATAATTTAGTAATATCAATATAAAATTTTTTAATTAAAAAATAATTAGTAACCAATAATCAATTTAAAGTAATGGGTAGTATATTTAAACCTTTAGTTTTAACTCTCATTTTTGTTTATGATATATGTAGACGGCGATAAATCATTTTACAACAAAATATTGATAAATTTATTTAATCGCCGTCTAATCTAATTGATTATAATTTGATTATAATTTTTCAATTCAAAGTTAAAGCACAAGTTAATGTTCTTTATTTGATTGCTTGAATTTTAATCTACCTTTTATTGAAGTTGAGTTTGTTTAATTGCTTTTTCTGCCGCTTCTAAAACACCGGGTGCTAACTCTTGTTCGGCAATTATTTCAATATCTTTCATGACAGCATTTTTGATTTTCTCAATATCAGGTTTCACTAATTCCATTCCCTGGTGAATCAAATTATCAATTACCTTTTGATTATTTTCATCAAGAAGTTTCAAATTATATTCACTCGCTTCTCTGGCGGATTCTATGATTATTTTCTGATATTCTGGACTTAGGCTTTCAAAAGAATCTTTATTCATTATTAAATGAGATGTCATTTCTAAGTGCTCAGTTGCAATAAGATAATCTTGGACTTCGTACATGTGACGGCCTTCAATATTCCCAAGCAAGTTTTCGTGAGAATCTACTACACCTGTCTGTAGTGCAGAAAAAGTTTCCGAAGAAGAAATAGGAATAGGTATTGCTCCTAAAGCTTTCCATACTTCAATCCAAATTGGTATTTCCGGCAAACGTATCTTTAAGCCATTAAAATCTTCTGGATTAACTAAAGGTTTGTTTGCTGTAGTATATCTTCTTCCCCTCGCAACCAATGGGTCGATCATCACGCAATTACCATTTGTAATCATTTTTTCTTCAATAATTTCCATAATCGATGGGTCGTTATAATAATTTCTTATACTTTCTGGATTTGGGAATAAAAAAGGAACTCGAGTAGCATCGTACTCAGGAAACCATTGACTAGCATGAACATACACAATAGACATGTCAATTTCTCCAACTTTTAAAAGCTCCAACTGCGCTTTATCTCCGCCAAGTAGAGCATCGAAAAATTCTTCGAATTGTATTTTACCATTACTTTTTCTAGAAACAGCGTCAACAAAATAATCAGTATAAACTTCTATTGGACCTTCTTTGGGGCTTGTTGAAGATAAAACTAATACTTTTTCCTCTTGAGCGTTTATTGGGCCTGCTACAAAAACTATTGTGCTAATAAATATTACTATTAATAGAAAATTAATCTTTTTTCCCATCTTTCTACTCCTTTATTTCTTATATTTCTATATTCTTATATTTCTTAAAATATTAAAATATTGTAAGTGCTAATAATTCTAAAAATTTATTTTCATGACTATAACTTATTTAGATAAAAAAATTTACAATTAACAATTAACACATCCCTCCTTTTTATTTCATATATTTAAAGTATTTCTTCTCGAGTTCAATCTCCTCTTGGTATCCTAATTTATCGAACAAATCCCTATGTTCTTACCATCTTGTCAAACACTTTTCGCGTTCTCCTTAATTTCTTTAAATCTTTTAGTGTACCAAGACCAGATTTAATAAATACACGAGTAAGTGTATTTGGAAAAATTACTATATTACTATAGCCTAAGCCAATTTATTCTAAGTAATCTATATCTTCAAGTGGAGTTGAACCGCCTTCAACCATATTAAGTAACGCTGGGCTATCAATATTACCTCATATATCTTCCATTTCCTTCCTACTTTCTGGTGACTCTACAAATAAAATATCTGCTCCTGCTTCTAAATAAGGCAATTCTCTTTTTATTGCTTAATAAATTCCATAGGAAGTTCTATCGTCAGTTCTATCTATTACAAGAAAATTTTCACTTTTATGATTATCAACACAAACTTTGATTATAGATACCATTATATCAATATCAACTATTTTTCTACCTATTTTATGAGCACATTTTTTAGTAATTACCTGATCTTTAATTTGTATTACCGAAACACCATTTTTCTCAAGGTCTTTCCCTGTTCTTATAATATATTAAAATCCTCCGAGCCTGGTATCTACATCTACAATACCAGTATTTTTACAATATTATATATTTGTTCAACTCTATTTTTTAATTCTGTTAAAGTAACTATGCTCAAATCAGGTTTGCCAGTAACGCTAATAGCAATACCTGCTTCGGTTATATATATTGCTTTAAAATCAGATAACTCAACTAACTTAGCTGTAAATGCATCATACGCTCTTGGTGCATTTTTGCATTTTTACCATTTCACGTAAATCTATCTTTCCTCCAATTTTAAATAATCTCTAACCTAAAAAATATCTTTTAAAGGGTATCATTTTATTCAACTCATGTCAACAACTAGTTTTCGTCTGTCTGTGTCAAATTTTTGTGGGTAGTTTTTTCTAATGCAAAAATGTTCCTGGTTTTGGGCAGACCTACCTTACATGTTAGAAAAGACTATGATGTCTTAAAATACGCAACAGGTATCCTTATTTTATTTGATTTAAAGTAATACATACTAAAACAACTTTCTTTAAATTTTAACTATTTGATTACACAACCTCTAATTGGGATAATTTTCTTAAAACACCTAACCAGGGTTTATCCTGATCCCTTCCTTTTAAAGCCAGTATCCTGACTTGGATTACAGAAGAAGAAGCTTTCTTGGTAAAAGAGGATGCTGATAACGGTGGATTAAGTAGTATACTGATTTTTAACAGTCTTTCAAGGTTCTAAGTGCAATTTTTTATCATTCCTTTATTTTCAATGCCCCAAAAGTTGTATCTGCCCTCTTTCTCAAAATAATATCAGTAGATATTATTAATTGAACAGATGCTACATTTTTTAAAAATGTAGCATCTGTTATTAAATTATTCTAAGTAACTAATTTATTTATACTGAATAATTTAAATAGAATATTAATTAATCCCAATAGTATCTATTAATTCGGCACTAACTTCATATTCATCTTTTAAGCTTTTTAAAAACTCTTCTCGGTTCAATACGGTTAATGGCATAGATAATCTCTCTGCAACTTGCAAAAATGCTGGGTCCGAAGTTGCTTCTATAAAAGCATTTTCTAATTTAGCTGCAATTTCCTCTGGTAAGCCCTTGGGTGCTGCAATACCCATGCCTGAAGCAATTACTAAATTAAAACCTTCCTCAACTAATGTCGGAGTATCTGGAAATACCGGACTACGTATTTCATTATAAGTTACTAAAGGTATAATATCTCCTTCTTCTACTTGTGCTAAATAGTTAGTTAAACCAGAAGCAGAACAAAGATCAACATGGCCTCCCAATAAAGCAGCCATAGCATCTGCTGTAGAGTCAAAAGGCGCTAAATACCATTTTATATCTTCTTTAATACTTAAATATGTTGGCACTAGGGTTTCTGCTTCGAGTGGCCCAGTAGTAGATACTTTTACTTCGTTTGGATGATCTTTGACATAATCAATAAGTTCCTTAAAATTACTATAAGGTTTATCATTAGTTGTAGCCAAATGCATAGTATATAAGCCATATTTCATAATGAAATCAAAATCATTCCAAATATCATAATCTACTTCCATAATATGCGGTGTTCTTGCGATGACAGAAGTAGGAAGAACACTAATGGTATAGCCATCAGGCTTTTCACTTCTTAGCTGGGTAAATACTAATGTTCCACCACCTCCAGGCCGATTTACAGGTGTTATAGGTTGCCCTAAGATTTTCTCAGCTGCAGAAGCCAAAACCCTTGCACTTACATCAGTAGGCCCACCTGCCCCATATGGTATATACATTGTAATCGGTTTTGTTGGGTAATTATTATCAGATGCTAAGACATTAAATGATACACTGGTTAAAAAAAACAAAATACAAACACTGACTATAACTATTGCTTGATCCTTATTTTTCATACTGAACCTCCAAAAATTAATTTATTTTAATACTTAATTAGCAAAGGCATGGAATTTTTATATATTTACCACCTCCTTCTTTTAAGAACAAGCTTGTTTTCAGAAAACTATAGAACCCTTATTTTAAAAGCTCTCCAGAGTATATGTTTTTATGTTTCACCTCCAGTTTTAAAACCCTTATTGGATAAAGGTTTCCAGACGGATCTTCTTTTCTGACCCATTTTTTATTCTTTTTAGAGTTCTGGAGATTGTATTTTTTATCTTGATATGTTTTCTGAAACCCTCTTTTCTATCATTCACAAAACATTGAAGAATCTTATTTTGTCTTCACCTCCACCCGGACTTTTTATTATGCTATGGTAGTTTTATTCAAAGTACCTTTTCAGAAAAGTAAGCGGTAAGATATAAGTCGATTTAAGATTTATCAGAAACTGTTTATCATTTAAAACCATTAGAGAAATATGGGATTCTATTTTCTTTTTTGTATACTTTATCGATTATATGCCAACACCGGTAGGAGGCCAAAGGGAGATCCAGAAAGCCGACTGGGTGTCATGATTCATTTCCCCAAACCATTTCAGAAAAAGATCCGCTATTTCTGGGGTTATCGAAATTTTGTTCTCTGTGACGCTTGGTCTGAATTACCCATTATAGAAGAGACCAGACCGGCCAATATGGTAGACAGTCAAGTAATTATCCCTCAGCTTAGAAAGGTTAGCGATAAGTTTGGTTTTCACGTCGGTGCAGTCATTGCCGATTCAGCCCTTGATTCGGCCAAAGGGCTTTCCTTTATCATCCGGGATCTGAAAGCCAAGCCTTATATCGCCCGCAATAGAAGAAGGGAAAAAGATTTTCCTGTCTCTAAAGACGGGAACCGGTTCTGTCTGGCTGGCTTTGAAATGATCTATTGGGGTAAGTACAAGGAAGGAAAAAGGACCAGAATCAAGCTTGTCTGCCCCATTATCCATTCCAAGAAATTCAGAGCGAAACATCCCTATTGCCCCTGGATGCATCTCCAGTTTGACAAGGGTACCGGTTGTTTTGCCTACCAGCAGGTGGTAGATGAAGATCTTCGCAAGCAAATTAATTATGGGAGTAAAGAATTCAAGAAGGTCTATGACCTGCGCAGCGGATCAGAAAGAATCTTCTCCAGGTTGCTGGAGTTAGCTATGCAAAACCCAAGTGTTAGAGGATTGCGAGCAATCTCTAATCACTGTACTATTGCCCATATCACAATTCTACTGGTTGCCTTGACTGCGGTAAAGACTGGAAACAAAGATAAGATTCGCTTTGTGAAATCTTTTCTTGTGAATATTTAGTTTTCAAAGAGCCAGTTTTCTGAAAGGCTATTAAGAACAAAAAAGAACTATTTCTGTACTCCCTTTGTTCGGAAAAAATGAATTAATGCAAACACTGTTAAGGCTAAAAATATAACTGCTAATGGTTTACTAAATAATGTAAATATATTCCCACCTGATAATATAATAAATCTTCTCAAATTTCCTTCTGCAAAAGGTTCTAATATCATAGCAATCAAAAATGGAGCGGCAGGATAATTAGTTTTCCGCATTAAATATCCAATAATACCAAATACAACCATTACATTAACATCAAAAAATGTTTGATTTAATGCAAAAGCACCTACAAAACAAAAACCTAATATTATTGGGAACAATATTACTTTTGATATTTTACATAGAATAGGGGCTATATATTTAATAGCTAAAAGTCCAATAAGTAGTAAAACTATATTTGAAAAAAATAAACTCGCAAAAATACCATACACCAAAGGCCCATGCTCTTTAAATATTAAGGGGCCAGGAACTATTCCTTGAATAATAAAAGCACTCATCAAAATAGCCACTGGGATACTTCCTGGAACACCAAGTGTCAACATCGGAATCAATGCTCCACCACACACTGCATTATTTCCAGCTTCAGGAGCTGCAATTCCTTCTATAATCCCTGTACCAAACTCATTTGCATTTTTTGAATTTTCTCGAACTGTTTTATAAGCTAGCCAAGAGGAAACTGAAGAACCAATTCCTGGAATTGCTCCAATTAAAATACCTATACCACTACCAATAAAAATTGCCTTTAAACATTTCAAAAATTCAGAAATACTGACAATGCTATCTTTAATCTTTTTAGATATCATTAAAACTGGGATGTTTGCAGATAATGGTTGTTCTAACTGTATGATAATCTCAGGGACTGCAAACAAACCAATCAACATTGGCATAATAGCAATCCCACTATCTAATTCTAAAATTCCAAAGGTTAAACGTCTGGAGCCCATTATTGGATCCATACCGATAGTCGCCAAGAAAAACCCAAAAAAAGCTGCAATAAGACCTTTTGAGACATATTCTCCGCTAACTCCGGCGATAATAGTTAAAGAAAATAATATTAGTGTAAAATACTCTCCTGGCCCTATCTTAAGAGTAAATTTAGCAATAATTGGGGCTAAAAAGACTAAAGCGCACAAACTGGTTAAATCTCCTATTACAGAACTAAAAAGCGCTACTCTCAATGCTTTGCCAGATTTGCCCATTTTTGCCATCTTATAACCATCTATTATTGTAGCAGCAGCAGCATCTGTGCCAGGAGTACCAAGCAAAATCGCTGAGATAGAACCTCCATACAGACCTCCTTTATATGCTCCAATCAACATAGAAATTGAAATAACAGGATCCATATAGAATGTAATAGGAATAATTAATGCAATGCCCATTGTTGCAGTTAATCCGGGAATAGCACCTAGAATAACTCCCACACTTACTCCTGAGATAATCGCAAAAATAGCTCCTAAATTTGTAACTGATAAAAATCCAACCATCAGGTCATGAACCATTATATAGTTCCTCCTTATTCAAAAAAGATTCCCCGGGGTAAAATAATTCTTAATAATTTTTCAAAAAGTATATAATTAGCAAATACGAATATCGCAATAACAATTATATATTTAAAATAATTTCCCTTATCAAGATATGTCATAAATAAAAATAAAAATATTATTGTGCCAAAATAATAGCCTATGAAGGTTATCATTAAAAGGTAAAATATTATCCATAAAATTACAACGAGCGATTTAGATGTTATTTCTATAGGTTCATTCTCTTTTTTATAAAATATACCTCTTATAAACAGAACCAAGGAAGAGATTAAAAAGCCTGATACTGCTACTCTTGGAAAGACAAAAGGAGACAATCCCTGATGTAAAAAACCTAGCACTTGAATTTGAGAAGGTATTATAAATAAATAAGTGATGAAACCAATTAAAAACAATACAAAAGCTATAATACTATCTATAGACAATTTCATTCTCATAATATACTCCATCTTAATATTATATTAATTTTATAAACACTCTTGATTTGATCTTTTTTATGTCCTATATATTCATATATTCCAATCCCAATCAAAATTAATACATCAACATAATAATTAATAATTTAAATCCTTTAATCCATAAAACTACCACCATTAATAACCAATGATTCCCCCGCAATAAAATTTGACAAATCTGAGCTTAAAAACAAAATTGCTTCTGCAACTTCTTCTGGATTCCCAATTCTCCCAACAGGTATTTTTGATATCTCTTTTTTTCGAAAATCTATATCCCAATCTTTAGACATATCAGTCTCTATTTGACCTGGGCAAATAGCATTAATATTTATTCCATATTTGGAATATTCTAACGCTAAATTCCTTGTTAAATTCAACACTCCAATTTTTGATACACCATAAGATACGGATGCACCGAGATACGGCCTTTTAGCAGCATTAGAACTCACATTAATTATTTTTCCATATCTATTTTTTTTCATAGCTGGCAAAACTGCCTGGCAACATAGCATAGTAGCAGTCAAATTAGTCGCTAAAACTTTTTCCCATTTTAATAACCCCATCTTTTCAAACGACTCTCTTTGAATTATTCCGGCATTATTAATTAGAATGTCTACCCTCCCAAATTTATTAATTGCATCTACTATCATACTTTTTACAAAATCCTTTTTGGTAATATCTCCACAGAATATATGACATATATTTCTATATTTCGAATCTATTTCTTTTTTTAATTCACGTAGTAAAAATATATCTCTCCCATTAACCAACACTTTAGCGCCTTGTTTTGCAAATAGTATCGCAGTGGCCTTACCAATACCCCGAGATGAACCTGTAATTAAAGCAACTTTGTTTTCCAACAATCTATTTCTATCCATTTTCATTTCCTTGTCTAATTGCTTCTTTAAAATGTGTTATTGCTAAACTCTATATTTTTATTTTTTCATTATATTTCACTTTCCATCAAAGTTAGTTTTGTGCCTATGTTATTATTAGAAGCAATTTTGTAAATTTTATCTGCAACAGCAACATCAGAAATTGCAAGTCCTTCATTGATTGCTAGTATTCTTTCATCATCATTTTCTCTACCTTGTTTATTACCAGAGACAATCTCACCTAATTCAGCGTAAAATTTAAGATCTACATCCCCTCTTATTGCCCCTTGCCCTGCAAAGCTTTTCATCTGCTTATAATCATCAGTAATAAATTTATCAACACCTTCGACCGTCTCTTTTTCCCAAAGCCAACCTGACTCTAGTGGACATGCTAAACTTCCAACTTTTAACCATTCATCTTTTATTATGGGATTGTTCATTCTTTGAGTAGCACTAACAACTATATCGGAGCTTTCAACTGTTTCTTGAATAGAATTTGCTTTAATTATTTTTAATTTTATAGTATTGCTTAAATCTGAAATATATTTTTTAACTGAAGTTTCATTTATATCAAACACTTTTATATATTTAGCAGATGGAACAACTAGTTCTATCATTCGTGCTTGGTATCGAGATTGAATACCAGCACCTATTATTCCAATTACTTCTGAATTATATCTTGCACAATATTTAGCAGTAATAGCTGTTACAGCTGCTGTTCTTACTGCTGTTATCCATCTACAATCCATAATAGCGAGAGGCGCTCCAGTTTTTACATCATTTAGTACTAACACCCCCATTGTCATTGGAAGTCCAATATCTCGATTTTTAGGATAACCGCTAACCCATTTTATTCCGCAACTATTTATTTTTTTTAAATAAGCAGGCATTGCATGAATAAAAGATGCTTCAGCTGGATGTATTCCGGGCTTTGGAGGAACCTCAATAGTTTTTTCTGAATGCTCTTTGAAGGCATTTTCAACGATTTCTAATATATTATTAAGAGACAAATTAACACTCATTATTTCTTCTTGTGACAAAAAAATTAATTCTACTTTTTTCATATATAATTTATACCTCTATTTATTCTTTAATCCCCGACCATAAATATTTATTTATCTGTTCAACACTCATTTTCTCTAAACCAATATCTTTGATAGAGATTCCTTCTTTAAAGAAATTAATTCCCATGAGGCTAGAACCAATTGCCACCACCGCTTCTGCAATAGGCATTTTTATATTAAAGTTATTAGCTAGTTTTATCCATGGAACTAATCCATAAGGCATGTCTTCCATTAAGTATCTTTCACTTAAACTTGCGGGACCTTTGATCTTCGAAAAAATTTTACTTGTGTGATAATATTGATAAAGATTGTTATTTTCTCTCTTTGAAAAGTACCCTATTCTTAAAAGGCGTTCTTCAACTGGGATTTCTTTAAGCTTAAAATAATGACATAATTTTAATCTTTCATCATCCATTGCTTTTATTACTCTGGCTACAGAAGGAGTAATTCCTTCTAAGTAATGATAATATTCACCTTTTGCATACTCAATTCTACCAGCATTTAAAATACATACTGCAGGATGGCTAATTGGATTACCATTATTTAATGTTGTTTCTAAAACATTTTTTCCTTCTATTATTGATGGATACAGCATCTTGAAATCATTAAATATTACCTCATTATCTTTTGATGGAAATGCTGAAAAAACTATATTCTTCGCTTTCAATAATATCTTTACTGTTCCTGGTTTTGAAATTCTGCATGCATATGTTAAAGAAGATAATTCTGCTAATTTTATCTTCGCTTTTACACCTATTGTTATTAATTTATTGTAAAATCTTAAAGCTCCAAATGTATTAGCCATATTTAAGACAACTACTTGGTTGTCTTTTAAATATGGACCGCATACTTCAGTAAATTTATCAAGGGCTAGCAAAGGTATGGCTATTATAATTAAATCAACATTTTTGGTTGCTTCCTCAATATTTGTAGTAATTTTTTTTATTTTAGCAAATCCTTCAATTTCCCCTTCTACAGTTATTCCACCTTTCTGGATAATTGGTTCAATTGTATTCTTGAATTCTGGTAATTGAAACAAGTTTACCTCTAAACCTTTCAATGCAAGATCGGCTGCAGTAGCAAGCCCTCCATTTCCCGCTCCTAATACTGCAATTTTTTTAAACATTTTCTTCACATCCTTTTTATTTTATATTAAAAATCATCCTGATATTTAAATCATACAAACAATGTTTTTAAAATAATATTTAACTTCAAAAATATTTTTATTCCAGATAATGATAAAACATTTTTTATTACCTATCTCAATTATTATTTTCTATATTTTTCACAAAATTTCTTAAACATACTGTTAAGTTTTTGTTGTTCCTCTTCCAATCTATCTATTTCAAGTACTTTACAATCATAACCAATCATATCTTTCATTACTCGATAGGATTTTTCTGTAAATTCTATATTTCCTTGTTCATCAATCTTTTCAATGCCATCACATCTATTTGAACCCTCATTAATCTGAATTGCTTCTTGTAAGGAAATATCATTTGGTAATATAACTTCAACACCTTCGGAACTAACCCTTGTGGGATAACCACCTGGTAATCCGTTTGGTCCTGGTAAATTAATTATATCCTTAGAGTTATTCAACGCGCTTAGTATGATTTTAGCACCTGAGGATGCCACTACTGGACTTACCTCAGCACCACCAGTTCTTGGATACTTTAATAAATCTTTAAAGTCAAACATTTTTGTTACATCGTTTCCTTCGGCAATAATTTTTAGATAATAGGGCGAACCACATACATCTCCAAAACGTACTGTAACAAAATTCCAATAATGTGCACCACAAGCGTAAACTTTGATATTTTTTATAGGTATATTTAGTTTTTTACTCATTGCCAATTTTATTACTGGCACAGCACAATCAACATTCCCCAGTCCAACTGTTGGAGCCAAACCAATTTTACTTAAAGAAGGATTTACTGCATCAGGGAAAGAAGAGTTTATTATAAAAGGATATAAACCAGATTTCTTTACTGCTTCCATCATTTTTTTGGCTAATGTTAAATGCATAGATACCCATGGACCAAACCCTGCCTCTTCAATACTCATATAAACATCATGAGGTAAAGTTGTCACTACCCACCAAGACTGCAAAGTAGTTGTATTACAAATAATATCAGGGGAATACTTTTTTATTAATTTAGCTGTCCCCGGAACATCAAAAAGGTCAATTTTAGCAAATTCAATCTCCGGATAATAGTCCATCATCGAACTTCCTTCAATTGCTAAATTAGTCTTTCTAATTCCATATTCATCATTAATATCCCCAACAATAATCTTGCTAATACTGTGCTCTCGAGATAAATATTCCAGTAAATAACCTCCAAGTGATCCTAGCCCTATAATCATCAAAGTTTTTGGTTTCATAATAAAATCTCCTTTTTATTTAATATTTAATTCTTTGGTTCTCATAACTTTTTTTTTCAAATCTATTATTAACCTAATATTACAAAACTATTATTGTTAACCTAATGAGTAAGATATTTTGCTTGTAGCTTCTTCAATTAAACAAATAGATCTTTATCCCCAATCTCTTTTTATTCTCTATTGCCTTTGCATTACTCTTCAGAATGGCCTCAGCAGGTAATTTGCTTATATACCGGGTAAATAATACAAAGATAATTATTAGCACTGCCCATATAATTAAGTCCAGTTTAAGAAATGTTGGGAAAAGATAGCTATACATTTCTATTATTTCTCCTGTTCTTCTATAAAGATTTATAAGCAGTTGGGGGAAGTTCGCTAGCTGTTTGAGTTGTCCATCGCGAAAACAGACTTATGATTATAAAGGTAATAAAACTCAATAACCCACACCAAACTGCAATATGTAAATGAAAAAATGATTGAAAATTAATCGGAATATTAAATTGATACATTGTACCGCCTACTAAAGCTACGACCATGCTCCAGTAAGCAGCATTTGGGTGAGCAGCTTTCCACCAGAGACCAAAAGCCACACATATCATCAAGGCACTTCGTATAGAATAAACAAAATATGCCTGATGCAAGATTTTCGGCAAAGTCATTGCTCCAAAGGCAGAGCTGACTCCAATAATTAGTATCCATAATCGAGTCCACTTGGCTAGATATTTATCATCGGTTCCCGGGTGCAACCATCTTTGCCAGACATCTTTTGCCATAATAGAAGCACAGCCAAATAATATTCCTGCCACTGTCGAGACCAGCGCAGCAAAGATACCGGCTACTCCAATCCCACCAATAATTGGATTAATATTCATTAAAGTTGCCCCTAATGCAAGTTTTGGGTTAGTAGTTAAATCGGCTGCTCGGGCAAATAGTCCCATAGACCCGGTCCAGATACTTAGAGGCAAGATAAGTATAGCAGCTAAAACAGGAGCCAGCCTGGCTACTTTCCAGTTACGAGCTCCAAAAGTAAAATTGATTGTAGCCTGGGCTGCTGGTATACCTAATACTCCTCCTAAAAAATATCCTATGATAGCCATTGCTCCTAAACTATAAGGACTCATCATATGCTCAGCATTTAACCCTATAGCTGTAAGGGCGTTTGCCAAACCAGCAAAACCACTAACGCCACCGGAGGTTGCCAATAATGGTATCTCGTGTTTCATTACCCACCAGAATGCTAACGGGATACCAGTACCTATGGTTATCATAAAAGCTACGCTAGTGTAAGCCACAGACCACATACCCGCTGCCAATATGTAAATTGTCATACCTATGCCACATATAAAGGCACTCCATCTTAAATCAAACCCGGTTATACTTGCCACTAAAGAACCCATGGCGGTCATTTGAATTACAGTAAAAACCCAATAAGCAAATACATTGAGAACTGAAGCTGCTTTCCAAGTTTTAATATCATATAGTAAGTATAAATATTCGGGCACTGTAATTACATTGTATTTTCGGTAATAATGAGCAAAACCGAGGCCAAAGAACATAAGGCCACAGGCTGCGGCAATATGAAACCATATTACCCCCATACCCTGATTAAATGCTACTTCTGCAGTTCCAATAGTTCCGAGTCCTCCCATATATTCAGCAGCAACAGAAACTGAAACATACATCATGCCTAAATTTCTACCTGCTACCAGAAGATCTTCAGAGCCTTTAACTTTTTTCATCGCTAATATTCCAAGGAAAATTATAAGAAAAAAATATGCAATTAGCATAATAACTTGTATTGGAATTATCATTTATGAACCAACCTCTCTATCTTATATACTGATAATGGTAAGGAAAATACCAAGAATAAATATAAATAGATATAAGGTGAGAAAAGGTTTATCTGCTTGATCAAATAACTGCATTTCTTCTTCTTTCAACTCTTCTGCAGTTGTTTCTTTAATAAGAGTATAATTCAAAGCTTCTTTGCTCATTTTTACTATCCAATTCTCCTTTTATTTTATATACTATAATTTCTATTTCTTAATGGTCGGTAATATTCTTGAGAATAATGTAATTATAATTAATTAGTAAATATCGCACCCGCATAGCGGGTGGCTTTAAGAACCCCTGAAAAGGGTTTGACTTTTTTGCTCTTTTTCTTTCGATTTTTTATTTATACCTTTAGCTATAATCTTTCTTAAGAAATAGTACTTCCAACTTTGGACTTCAGGTTAAATATTATCATCTATCTTATTTTATTCTTTTCATGGTAAAACCATTTTATTTAACCATTACCGCCTTCTTAGAAGATAGTTTTTTATGGTTAAATAAAATAAAAAAGTCTAATATTTTAAAAAACATACCATAATTAACAAAATCCTTAGTACAATATGTAAAAATTTTTAAAATAAGTAAATCCATTTTTATTGTTAGATAACCAAACAATGAGAAATAATTCTTCAAGTAATTTTTTTATAACCAATTGCTCTAGAAATCTCATATGCTGCCTTCTGTATTAGAGAAACGTATAAAGATATTTTTTGCTTGGTAAATCGAGTTGTTGGGCCAGAAATACTCAGGGAGGCAATAGCTTTTTCTTGATAATTAAAAATTGG
>CAZWUL010000017.1:0-22717 GCA_964636625.1 uncultured Atribacterota bacterium
TTTCTTATCTTGTTCTTTTACTAACTACTAACGACCAACGACTAACGACTAAACAAGTATCGAGTCCAGAATACAGTTATAAATACGGTTTTTAGTTCTTGGTTTATGGTTTTTCGATAAATACTAAATACAAGAAAAATCAAAGAAAACTTATTGTAACATTCCATTGCTCTATTCTTGTCTTGCAAAACTATAAATAACAGTATTATTCTTTGCTAAAACTCAGTTGATAAGATAAGGTTTTTAGTTTATTTTTTTATTTAAATACAAAATACAAAGAAAATTAGAGAATAAATAATCTCAATATTTGAATATTGGAAAGATGGCAACAACCAGCACAGAGGTTTTACTTTTTTTATTTTGATTACCATTATTGCATTACTCCAATGCTCCATTATTGCATCTTATAGCTCTTGCATTCTTGCATTCTTGCATTCTTGCATTCTTGCAAAACTATTTATACCCGGTATTGCTCTTCACTAAAAACTAAAAACTATTTTTCTTATCCTTCTAACTACTATTTTGTCATTGCGAACACTGCGTAAGCAGTGTGTGGCAATCTCATTCAATTATACAGATATTACTGTCTAAAAACTGAAAACCCTCCTTAATTTATTCCCACAATATTTCACTATATACTGTTTTTATTTAAACAATGTTCTTTCTTTTTTAAGTCTTTTAATTTCATCTCTTAATAAAGCAGCTCTTTCAAAATCCAGCTGCTTGGCCGCCTGGTTCATTTCATTTTTTAAAGATTTTAGAAGATTATTCAAACTTCCCTCTGGCAAATATTTTTCCTTTCCATCTTCTGCTACATAATCTTTTTCCTTAAAATCCATCTCGCTTGTATAAATCATATCATAAATAGGCTTGTTAATTGTTCGCGGAACAATATTATGCTCTCGATTGTATTCCAGCTGTATTTTTCTTCTCCTATTGGTCTCATCAATGGCTCTTTCCATGGAACCGGTAATTTCATTACAATATAATATGACAGTACCGTTTATATGCCTGGCAGCCCTGCCCATAGTCTGTATCAAAGAGGTTTCCGACCTTAAAAACCCTTCTTTGTCTGCATCTAAAATCGCTACCAGCGAAACTTCAGGCAGGTCTAACCCCTCTCTTAATAGATTTACTCCAACTAATACATCAAAATTTCCTTCTCTTAAATTCTTTAATATTTTTATTCTCTCAATGGTATCAATTTCTGAATGAAGATACTTAACTCTAATAGATAAATTTTGCAGGTAATTCGCTGTATCTTCTGCCATTCTTTTGGTCAGAGTAGTAACCAGTATTCTTTCTTTTTTTGCAATCCTCTTTTTTATTTCAGCAATCAGGTTATCAATTTGAAATTCTGCCGGTCTTATGACAACCTCAGGATCAACCAATCCTGTTGGTCTGATAATCTGTTCAACAATCTGATAACTGTTAGTCACTTCATATTGAGCAGGGGTGGCAGAA
The DNA here is from genome assembly GCA_964636625.1 of uncultured Atribacterota bacterium. Taxonomy (GTDB): domain Bacteria; phylum Atribacterota; class Phoenicimicrobiia; order Phoenicimicrobiales; family Stramentimicrobiaceae; genus CAZWUL01. The sequence goes on from CAZWUL010000017.1 coordinate 1,465, forward strand.
ACAAATAAAACTTTCTTCATGTATTTTTCAAATTCATCAAAAACTAAAGGGCGATTATCATAGGCTGATGGTAATCTAAAACCATATTTAACAAGGCTGTCTTTTCTTGATTTATCCCCGGCATACATTCCTCTTATTTGTGGTAATGTAACATGGGATTCATCTATTATAATTAAGAATGGTTCAGGAAAATAATTCAACAGGGTAGCAGGCGGCTCTCCGGCATTCCTACCGCTTAAATGCCTGGAATAATTTTCAATACCGGTACAATATCCGAACTGGGACAGCATTTCAAGATCATATTTTGTTCTCTGCTTTAATCTTTCCGCTTCCAGCAATTTATTATTTTTTTGAAAGTATTCTAACCTTTCATTTAATTCCATTGAGATTGTTTTAATTGCCTCCTGGACTCTTCCATGAGTAGTTACAAAATGCTTTGCTGGGTAGATAGCTACTTTTCTCTTTTTCTGTATTTTATGGCCTGTTAAGGGATTAATCTCATGTATCGCCTCTACTGTATCACCAAATAATTCAATACGAATAGCATTTTCAGTGTAGGCAGGGAAAATTTCAATTATATCTCCCCTGACACGAAAGGCGCCTCTCTGAAATTCAATATCTTTTCTTTCATATTGTATATCTACCAGTCTTTTTATAATATCGAGTATGGGGTATTGCTGCTCCTCTTCTATCATTAATACCAATTTTGAAAAATCACTGGGTGAACCCAATCCATATATACAGGATACACTGGACACAATAATTACATCTCTTCTCTCCAATAAGGATGCAGTAGCTGCTAATCTCAATCTATCAATTTCATCATTAATAGAAGAGTCTTTCTCGATATAAGTATCAGTTCGAGGAATATAAGCTTCAGGCTGATAATAATCATAATAACTAACAAAATAGCCCACAGCATTATGAGGAAAATAACGCTTAAACTCATTACATAATTGTGCTGCCAGGGTCTTATTATGAGAAACAACCAGGGTCGGAATCTGTAAATTCTGAATTATGTTAGCCATGGTAAAGGTTTTTCCCGAACCGGTAACACCTAATAATGTTTGAATATTTTTAAATTCTTTAAATCCATCGCTTATTTTTTTTATAGCATCAGGCTGGTCTCCCTGTGGTGGATAATCAGAAACAAGTTGAAATTTATTTTCCATAAAATTAGCCCCTATCACTTTTAGCCATTTAACATCAGATTGACATTTAGTTTATTAATAGCTTTTCTCAGAAATAAATTATAACATAAGTTGCAAAGAAGGTAGAAAAATACAATATTTCTATATGATTATCAGACTATCTTTATTGTAGTAAGTTTGTTTTTTCAAGACAGAATTATCTAAATCAATTATATTTAAACTTAATTTTGCTATAATTATTGATATTACAATGACGGTTTAGCAGCTTACGACTGGTCTCTAAGGATATTTATAGTCTTATACTAATATTTTCACACATATATCTTGAAAATATAGCACCCGCATAGCGGGTGTCTTTAAGAACTCTAAAAAGTTTAGCTTTTTTGCTCTTTTTCTTTCGATTTTTTATTTATACCTTTAGCCATAATCTTTCTTAAGCAATAGTATTTCCAACTTTGGACTTCAGGTGAAATATTATCACCTGGCTTATTTTAATCTTTTTATGGTTAAATAAAGTAGTTTATCAGTTTTATTACAATTTAATTGTTCTACAGAATATCATTCAGTTTTTTCCAGAGATGAATAACCTGTTTTTTTGTATTCTCAGGAGACAAGCTATTATCAATAACATAATCTGCTAGATTTGTTTTAACCTTTAAAGGCATTTGTGCTCTTATTCGTTTGTGTGCCTCCTCTATTGGCATTCCATCTCTCTTCAGCAATCTAATTAACTGCTCTTTTTCGGAGATATAAACAACAATGGTTTTATCCATCAATTTTTCAAGTTGTGCCTCAAAGAGTAAAGGTGCATCAATAATACATGTTACGTCTTCGTTATCCCGGGTAGCTTGTTGTCTTATCTGACTTAAATGTAACTTGATATTTTCAATTATTACAGGGTGGGTTATTTTATTCAGTAAATTTAGTTTTGTTTGATTGGAAAATACAATACTTCCTAATTTTTTTCTATTAATTTCCTGATTTTCTTTTAAAATTTCCTCACCAAAATTTTCGACAATTTTTGTCCAGGCTTTTTTGTTAGGCTGGACTATTTCTCTGGCTATTATATCTGCATCAATAATTTTGGCTCCCAATTCTTTAAACATCCGGGCTACGGTAGTTTTTCCAGATACAATTCCACCGGTAAGGCCTACAACAAGCATTTTCAAATATATTTACCTCTTTTTAGGAAACTTAATTAATTATAATTACAAATCGCCCCAGCGACAGCCGGTTTTAAAATTTACTACTAATGGAACACTTATTTGCAAGCTATTTTCCATAATTTCCTTAATTATTTTTTTTCTCTCAGTTAATTCCGATTCTGGTATCTCAAAAATCAGCTCATCATGAATTTGTAAGATTAATCCACTTTTAAGGTTTTCTTCTTCCATCTTGTTAACTATTCCAATCATGGCAATTTTTATCAGGTCTGCTGCAGTTCCCTGAATTGGGGTATTTATTGCGGTTCGCTCATAAAACTCTCTAATATTTTTATTTGGACTATCAATTCCTTCTAAGTACCTGACCCTGTTTAACATAGTATGAACATACTTATTTTTTCTTGCCTTGATGATTTGCTCTTCTATAAACTCTTTAACCCTGTGATATTTTTGAAAATAAGCATCTATATATTGCTGAGCTGCATCCCTGCTGATATCAAGATTGTTGGCCAAACCATAGTTACTGATACCGTAGATAATTCCAAAATTTATGGTCTTTGCTATTCTTCTCATTTCGTCACTGACAATATTCTCATCAATATTAAAAATCCGGGCAGCAGTATACGCATGAACATCCTCACCCTGGAAAAATGCCTCTAAGAGATTTTCATCCTGTGACAGATGTGCTAAAATTCTTAATTCTATCTGAGAATAATCGGCTGATAAATAGATATTTCCCTTGTCTGCAATAAAAGCATTTCTAATTGCCTTCCCTAACTCTGTTCTTATTGGTATATTTTGCAAATTAGGATTATTGCTGCTCAGACGACCGGTTGTAGTTCCGGTTTGGTTAAAACAAGTATGAATTCGTCCGGTTTGGTTATTGATTAACCTGGGTAATTTATCAATATAAGTATTCTGTAATTTTTCCAGCTCCCTGTAGTGAAGTATTTTCGCAACAATTTCATGTTTTTCGGATAATTTATTTAAAACCTGGGCATTGGTAGAATAACCGGTTTTAATCTTTTTAGTTGCTGGTAATTTTAATTTCTGGAATAATATTTGACCTAACTGCTTGGGAGAATTAAGATTAAATTCCTCTCCAGCAAGGCTGAAAATTTCTTTTCTGATGTTATCTATATTTTTTGAAAATTGCTGGGACATTTCCTTTAGAAAAGCCGTGTCTAATTTAATCCCGGTTTCTTCCATCTGATAAATAACCTTTATCAGGGGAAGCTCTATATCCTGGTAAAGTTTGTCTAATTTATTTTCCTGTAAAATATTTTCCAGTTTATTCTTCAAAGGTATTAACTGCTTAGCCTGCTGGCAAATATCTTTTTCCCTTCCTGAAAATTCCTTATCTTCTCCATTTTGCTCTGGAAATACTCGACTATCCTGCTGCAGATAATCCTGAATAATTTTTTTTATGTTGTAGTCCTGTCGTGATGGATTTATTAGATAAGCAGCGATTTTTGTATCAAAGTAAGGCATTTCCAGAAAATTCCTGCTATGGTGTAAGTAGCTTAAAGCATTCTTTAAGTTATGACCAATTTTAACAATTTTGTTATCCTGCAAAATTGGCAGAAAACTCTCCTCTAATTTTTCAATCGAAATATAGTCTTTTTTTCTGATTAAATTATCACCTTCATCTACCTTGATTAAAAAAACATCATCTCCTGTAGCAAAGGCCGCTCTCTTTAATTTTTGATGATAAACTGCTTGTCGCTTTTCAGCTTCAAACATAAATGAAAAACAGCCTGCCAATTTTATTTTTTTAAACAATTGGAACAACTCCTGCTCTTTTTTTATTTCATAAACAATAAAATCTTCTTCTTTTTTCTGGTTGACTTCTTTAGATTCAGGAATTTTTTCCAGCAATTTTTTAAATTCATACTTCTGATATAACTTACGCAACTGTGAATAGTCTGGCGCCTGGTATTCATATTTTTCTAGTTTCAAAGCAATGTCTATATCTTTTTTTATTACCGCCAGTTCTTTGCTCAGTTTTGCCTGTTCTTGATACTGTTCTATTTTTTTTCTCAGGGAATCTCTTTTTATGTACTGGTAATTATCTATAATATTTTCCAGACTACCAAATGATATAATCAATTCCCTGGCTGTTTTTTCTCCTATGCCCGGGATTCCTGGTATGTTATCAGAAGAATCTCCTTTTAAACCAATATAATCCGGAATCAAGGTGGGAGAGAATCCTATTAATTTATCAACAGAATCCATTTGATATTTTTTTACTTGAGAAATTCCTTTTTGCATTAATAATATTTCAGTATTTTTATCAATTAACTGTAACAAGTCCCGGTCTCCGGTTACTATAACAGTTTTATATTCACTATCTTTCGCCTTCTCAGCAAGAGAACCAATAATATCATCAGCCTCATATTCTTCAATAGCAATTGAAGGTATTTGATATTTCTCAACTATCTCTTTGATAATAGGCAGCTGGTCAATTAACTCCTGGGGCATTTTCTCCCTCTGTGCTTTATATTGTTTGTATTGCTTGTGACGAAATGTAGGCTTTGGGGTATCAAATGCTATTATTAACCCATCAGGCTTTTGTTCCTCCAATAATCTCATTAGTACAAGAGTAAAACCATATGCTGCATTTATAATTTGCCCATTACTGGTAGTTAGCTTTGGCAATGCAAAAAATGCCCGATATATTAAACCCTGGCCATCAACAAGAAATAATTTTTTAGTCTTTTTTTCTTTCATACCTTTTGTACTTTCTTCATAAAATATTTTTTATTTAAATATATTGTTTTTACTGTTTTTATTTTTTATATATTATATGCTAAAATCCTTATTCAGTAAGCATTTTACTTGACATTATAAATAGACTAATCTATAATTTTTAAGAATGTGAATTAAATTTATTTTCTGCATGCCGAAGTGGCGAAATTGGTAGACGCACTGGACTCAAAATCCAGCGGGCCTCACAGCCCGTGTCGGTTCGACTCCGACCTTCGGCACCATTTTAACATATAATCAACCCGTATTCTCAAACCAGACTTTTCCACTTTGCAAATAGTCCTTTATTTCATTAATTATTAACTTATTATAATCAATACTGATATCACCATTAACTTGCTGGTGATAAGTTTTTTGTTCAGCTTTAAAATGAATAATTACTTTACTTTTACCACGGTATTTCCTGAATATCTCCTTTAAGCCTTTTAATTTTTGCACATCCAGTTTATTTAAATCTATTTCTATATGTAAATAAAAATTATTGTCATTTTTATTTTTTCTTTTTCTTGATTTTTTTATCCTGTAATCACCAATGGGGCTAATTGCCTCTGCCAATATTTTGGTATTAAATTCCCCGGCGTCAAGACGCCCTTCTATTATTACTACATTTTCTTCCTGTATTGCTTCCTTAAAATCTTCGTATGTTTTCGGGAAAACAATTACCTCTACAGTGCCTTCCAAATCCTCCAGAACAAAATAAACCATCATATTTCCATTTTTTGTGGTTTTTTTTCTCAAGGCCGTAATAATACCCCCCAGAACAAGGTGGGTTTTATCATTAAATTGATGGAGCTGGGCAGAATTAGCAGTAATAATTTGTTTTAATCTATCGTGATGATCATCCAAGGGATGATGGGAAAGATAAAAGCCAAGAGTTTCTTTTTCCATAGTTAAAAGCTCCTGGTCACTGAATTCATCAATTTCCGGCAATGAGGGACTACCTTGCTGTTGTGAGTCAGAGTCTTTGCTCATCAAGGCAAAAAGATTAGTCTGTCCATTTCTTTTTTCTCTTTGTATTTCATGACCAAAATCGATAGCTTTTTCTAGAACTGATAAAAGCTGAGCTCTCTTAAAGCCAGTAGAATCAAAAGAGCCGCATTTTATAAGACTTTCAACAACTCTGCGATTCATTGTTTTTGAATCTACTCTCTGGCAGAAATCAAAAAGAGAAACAAAGGGACCATGCTCAGTTCGTTCCTGAATAATATTTTCAATTGCAGCTTTTCCAACATTCTTAACTGCGGCCAATCCAAAACGTATTGTTTCTTTATCAACAACAGTAAAGTCAGTCAGGCTCTCGTTTATATCGGGTGGTAATATTTTTAATTTTATATTTTGACACTCTTTGATATATTTCACTACCTTATCAGTATTTTGCATAATGCTGGTTAAGAGTGCTGCCATATACTCCACCGGATAATGCGCTTTAAGATAGGCAGTTTGATAGGATATAAAAGCATAGGATACACTATGTGATTTATTAAAACCATACCCGGCAAAATAAGCTATAAGGTCAAATATTTCCTGGGCAGTTTTTTTGTCAATTCCGTTTTTAACTGCACCTTTTAGAAATAGTTGATTCTGTTTTTTCATTATTTCTTTTACTTTTTTCCCCATAGCTTTTCTTAGAATGTCAGCCTGACCCAGAGTAAATCCTGCTAATTCACTGGCAATCTGCATTACCTGTTCCTGGTAAACAATAACACCATAGGTATCTCGTAAAATCGGTTCCAGGCGAGGGTGAATATATTTAATTTCAACTTTGCCTTTTTTTCTATCTATAAAATCATCAATCATGCCACTTCCCAGTGGGCCTGGTCTAAAAAGCGCCAAAAGTGCTGTTATATCTTCGATATTCTTGGGTTCTAATCTTTTTACCAGGTCAATCATTCCGGAACTTTCTAATTGAAAAAGGCCACAACACTCACCCCTGGAAAGCAGCTTATACACCTCTTTATCATCCAGCGGGACATTGTTAATATCAATATTCTCTCCCCTGGTTTTCCTGATAATTTTTAAAGTATTGTTTATTACCGATAAAGTCCTTAACCCCAAAAAGTCCATCTTTAGCAAACCCAATGATTCCAGCTCTTCAGCTGCATATTGTGTCGATATTTCACCATCTGATGTTAACTGCAAAGGGACAAAGTCAATCAAAGATGCCCGGGACAGCACAACACCTGCAGCATGTGTAGAGGCATGACGGGACAAACCTTCCAGCTTGGAAGACACCTCAATCATTTTCTTCACATTAGAATCATTTTCCATTCTGGTTTTTAATTCAGGTTCCAACTTTAATGCTTTCTCAATAGTCATCTTGGGATCCATGGGAATTAGTTTGGCAATTTTATCAACCTGTCCATAGGGTATTCCTAAAGCTCTGCCCACATCTCGTATTGCAGCCCGGGCAGCCATTGTCCCAAAGGTAATAATCTGAGAAACTTTCTCACGTCCATACTTCTTACTGACATATTCGATAACCTCTCCTCTGCCCTCGTAACTGAAATCAATGTCAAAATCAGGCATGCTTATTCTTTCCGGGTTCAAGAATCTTTCAAAAAGTAAATTATAATCCAAAGGATTAATGCTGGTTATATTAAGACAATATGCTATCAGGCTTCCCGCAGCAGAACCTCTACCGGGGCCAACCATTATCTGATTACTCTTAGCATAATTAACAAAATCCCAGACAATTAAAAAATAAGTGGCAAAACCCATTTTTTCAATGACTGACAATTCATAATCCAACCTTTTAGTGATATGAGCATCCACTTTTTTAAATTTATTTTTGGCTCCCTCATAGCATAATTGGCGTAAATAATTATTATCGCTTAGTCCATTCGGGAGGTTAAAATCTGGTAAGTGTGCATTTCTAAAGTCAATTTCCAGATTACATTTTTCAGCAATTTTTACAGTATTTTCCAATGCTTCCGGGATATCAGCAAAACGCTGTTGCATTTCTTCCGGTGTATTAAAATAAAACTCGTCAGTACTTAATTTCATCCTGTTAGGGTCATCAAGATTGGTGGCCGTCTGTATGCATAATAATATATCATGTGCCTCTCTATCATCTTTGTTCATATAATGCACATCATTAGTAGCGACCAATGGTATCTGCAAAGAATGCCCTAACTTAATCAGCTCCTGGTTTACCTTGAGCTGTTCAGGCATGGTGTTACTCTGGATTTCCAAATAAAAATCATCTTTACCAAATATCTCCTGGTAAGACAAGGCTAACTCCCTCGCTTTTTCAGTATTGTTCTGCAATACCATACGGGCTACTTCTCCTTTTAAGCAGGCAGAAAGGCCTATTAAACCTTCGCTGTATTCCTTTAAAATTTCTTTATCTATTCTGGGTTTATAATAGAAACCCTCTAAAAAAGACTTAGTAACTAACTGGAGAAGGTTTTGATATCCCTTTTTGTTTTTAACAAGAAGAATTAAATGGCTCGGTGATTCTTTTTTGCCATTTGATTTATCTTTTCTACTGTTGGGAGCAATATACACCTCACAGCCAATAATAGGTTTAATCTGATTGGCGATGGCTTCTTTATAAAACTGTATCGCACCATACATTACACCATGGTCAGTTAACGCCAATGCAGGCATATTACAATTTTTAGCTTTAGAAACCAATTCTTTAATACGGCATGCTCCATCAAGAAGGCTATATTCAGAATGAACATGAAGATGGACAAAATTTTTTGCATTCAACATTATACTTCACTCACCTTTTATTCTAAAAAAATGGAAAGCCTGCCAGGCTTCCCATTATTCTATTTATTTATCTTATTATCTATTATCAATCATCAACATTATATTAATATAGTACCACCAAAATAATTTCGATTAATCATTTTTATATATGATATGGCCTATAATAACATCTTTATCATTTTTATATGTTATATTTTAACCGCTTAATAAAATTATTTAAAGAATATTTTAGCTAAATCAATCCAGTCCTGGCTAACTATTTTTATTTCCCTGGTTGCCTCTTCCAGTGGTATACCAATAACTTCATTTCCTTTTAGGGCAGCCATTTTACCAAATTCCTGTTGTTCAATTAACTCAATCGCTTTGACCCCGGTGCGCAATCCTAATACCCTATCAAAGATAGTGGGTATTCCACCTCTTTGCATATGGCCAATAACTGCATGCCTGGTTTCTATTCCTGTTTTTTCACTGATAATATCACCCAGTGTTTGGCCAATTTCTCTTTTCTTTAATATCATATGACCAAACTGATCCAGTTCCTCTTCTCCCTCACCAACCCCGGGTAGCTCAACTCCTTCAGACACTACCACCAGTGCATATTTTTTCCGAGAATAAACCCTTTGTAATTGTTTGCACATACTTTCAATATCTGGTTCCTCCTCAGGAAGAAGAATCCAGTCTGCTCCTGAGGATAAGCCTGTGTAAAGTGCAACCCAACCGGCATGTCGTCCCATAACTTCTAATATCATAACACGGTGGTGTGATTTCCCGGTATCTTCCAAACTTTTCATTGCTTCTACAGCACGAGTAACTGAACTGTCAAAACCAAAGGTAAAATCAGTAGCCGATAAATCATTATCCATAGTTTTAGGAGCACCAACTACATTAACTCCTTTTTCTTTATAAAGTTTATTGGCAACACCAAGAGTGTCTTCTCCCCCCATAGCCAGGATGGCATCCAGGCCATAATTATTAATAGTATTCATAACCCTTTTAACACCATCATCTATTTTAAAAGGATTGGTTCTGGAGGTTCCCAGAAAAGTTCCTGCTTTATCAACCAATTCTTCTACATCCTGTAAATGAATTTTAAATAGATTGCCATCCACTAACCCTTTCCATCCATCTCTAATTCCAAATACTTCATAATTGTAATCATACGCACGGTAGACAGCCCCACGGATGGCAGGGTTTAATCCACAACAATCTCCTCCGCCTGTTAATATTCCAATTCTTTTTGACATCACTAAACCTCCACAAATATTTTTAGTCTTTTTTATTTTTATTATTAAGCCTGGTTATTTGAGCCTAAAACTCTGATGCGTCCTCTAATCACTTCTTTGGCTGCCTCTTTGGCAGGAGCCAGCACTTTTCGAGGGTCTATTTCATCAGGATTATCTTTAAGAAGTTCTCTTGCTGCTTCGGTAAAAGCCATTCGAATACGGGTATCTATATTTATTTTACTAATACCGGCAGCAATTCCTTTTTTAATTTCCTCATCACTTGCTCCGGATGCTCCGTGTAATACTAAGGGGACTCCGGTTAAATCTCTTATTTTTTCAATTCTCTCTATATCCAGCTTAGCTATTTGTTCCTGACATCCATGAATAGTGCCTACAGCTGCCGCCAATGAGTCTATTTCAGTCAGCTTGACAAACCTGGCAGCTTCTTCAGGATCCGCCATAAATTCTTTAATTCTTTCGCGAGCCACACCAGGTTCATCACTAGCATCCATCTTCCCAATTTGTCCTATTTCCGCCTCTACTGGCACACCACAGACATGGGCCATTTCTACTACTTTTTTGGTCATTGCAACATTTTCATCAAAAGGCAATTTCGAACCATCGAACATTAAGGATGTAAAGCCTGCGCGCAGACAGAGAATATTCTGATAATAATCTGTTCCATGATCTAAATGCAAAACAACAGGTATAGTTACTTTATCGGCTAGTGTCTTAACCATGCTGACAATCATATCCAGACCGGCATATTTAATGGCTCCTTGAGAAGCCTGTACAATGACCGGGGACCGTTCTTCTTCAGCTGTTTCAATTATTGCCTGCACAATCTCCATATTGTTGGCATTAAAAGCACCAACCGCATAATTATTTTTCTGGGCATCTATCAAGATTTCTTTACTAGTTACTAAGGACATATTATTCTCCTTTCAATCCATCAATGTTTATAGTATTATTACAATATCTTTGCAGTATTAAATTTTACCCTAAAATTTATTCTACAATTAATAATTATATATTTGTTGTCAGATTATTGCAATCATAGTTTCCTTATTTATCCCATAATTTTTAAAAGACAGTCAAAAGAATTATCTGTTATAACTATAAGAATTTGTTCATCTCTAATCTAAGACTGTTTGTATTACCAATATCAGTAAACATCATACCAACAAAGTGATGGTTTTAAAAACCTTAAAAGAGGTTCGACTTTTTCTTGTTTAGTTTTTGTTATGCTCTTTTCTTTCAGTTTTATTTAAATATAATATTTTCAAGCAATACAACTTCCTGCTTTAGAGTCCAGGTGCAAAATTATTATATAGTTTTTCTTAATCCTTTGCATGGTAAACTAATTCATTTAACCATTACCACTTTAACCTTCTAAGAAGATGACTTTTCAAGGCTAAATAAAAAGGCAAAAACCGCAACAATCTGTTATCCATCCTATGTAAAGATTTATAAGATTATTGCGGTAATATGATTTTAAGAAATTAAAACTTATTCTATATTATTAATCAAGGTTATTGTTTGTTCAGGGAGTACCCGCGCTCTCAAGGAAACGAAGTAAGTCTGAATCGGAACGAATAACCATTTTTGTTTTACCTCCGATAATTTGCGAGTAGGCATTCAGCCGACGCCAGAACTGGAAAAACTCCTCATCCTGTCCGTAAGCCTGGGCATATATTTCTGCTGCTCGTGCATCACCTTCACCCCTGATAGATTCTGATCTTTCATAGGCTTCAGCCAGGATAATGGTGGATTGACGATCTGCATCTGCCCGAATAGCGTCACCTCTTTCAGCTCCCTCAGCACGGTAGCGCATAGCGATACGATGCCGCTCTGCCTGCATACGGGCGAAAACACTATCCTGAACTTCATCAGGCAGGTCTGTACGTTTGATGCGATTATCCAATACTTCTATACCAAGTTGCTCTGCAAGCACACGAACATCTTCGGTCACTCTATTCATAAGTTCTTCCCGGTCCTCTCGTATAAGATCTATAAAGTCATGTCCTGCCACTTCCTGACGCAACCGGGAACCTACTATATCATCAAGTCTTGCCTGTGCTACTGATTCTACACGAACACGCCGGTAAAACTCATGAAAATCAGAAATTCGCCAACGGGTAACATAGTCGACAAGAACTCTTTTGCGATCCCGGGTCAAAAATTCTGCCGGTGCACCATCTGCACTAAGTACCCGACTATCCATAACGTGCAAAGCCTGTATCCAGGGGAGCTTGATATGCAATCCAGGGTCCTGTATCGCCTGGACAAATTCTCCAAACTGGGTTATGATGGCAGTTTCAGTCTCATCTAATGTGAAAAACATCTGGCTGCCAATAAACACCAATAACACGATGATGGTTGCCAGAACTATACCTTTGTCTCTCATTGTTAGTCACCTTCCTCTCTAATATTATGGTGGTCAAGTTCCAATATGGGCAGTATGTTTCCACCAATATCAGGATTGACAATGACCAGGTCAATATCTTTGTGTCCTAAAACCTCCTCAATAATCTCCAGATACATCCGCTCGCGGGTTACCGAAGGCGCTATGGCATACTCTTTATAAATTTCAAGAAAACGGGCAGTATCTCCCTGTGCTTCGAGAATACGGCGTTCCCGATAACCCATTGCATCTGCCAGAATTTGTGCAGCCTCACCCCTGGCGCGAGGTACTATATCTTCCCGGTACCCTTCTGCTTCTTCAACCAATCGTTCACGGTCCTCCAGTGCACGAACAACTTCATGAAACGCGTCTTCTACCTGTTCAGGCGGATCTGCAGTCAGGATACGGGCTTCGCGAACTAACAGCCCGGATGAATAGTTATCCAGAAGTTCCTGCAAATGCATACGGGTTAATTCCTGCACTTCAGCTCTACCCTCAGTCATAGTATAATCAATAGGAAAACTGCCAACTACACCTCGCAGGGCAACTTCAGCTGCACTATGAAGAACAGTCTCCGGGTCACGTACGCGAAAGATAAAGTCAGATGGGTCTTTAACTATATATTGGATGAAAAGGTGAATTTTAATTATGTTTTCATCTCCAGTTAACATCAATGCTTCACGGTTAACCACGTCCGTAAAACCGTCTCTCCTGACCCTATATCCTACTGTGGTACTACGGATAGTATCAATATCAACTATCGTCACTTGCTGAATCGGCCTGGGAATATGGTACCGTAATCCTGGACTTGTAACAGAATGTTCACGTCCAAATTGTCTTACCACCCCCACCTCGCCTGGACCTACTGTGTATATACCTGTCAATAGCCAGATAACAACAATAATTATGATAAAAATAGGCCATAAACGACGAAAAGTTGATAGAACAGCAAGGATATCTTTACCAGATTCTTTATAATCTTCCATTGCCATTAATGATTCCTCCTTGTTCTTCTTTTTCAAAATCACATTTTTAAGTGAAATTTTAATTAAAAAATACAATTATTATCTAAAGCTCATCTCAGCTTCAATCTTTTTGTATTATCATTGTACCATCTTAGACAAAATTGATTCAATTTGCAAATATTACTGTTTAATTAAAAATGATAATCAGTTTCTAAATTGATTCTTATATTCGATTACTAACTAATCATTGTCTTTATTTACCTTCAAACAAAAAACCTTTTAAGTTTTTAGTATTTTTTCTTCATAGAATAACAAAATAACACCCAACATTATGCGTGTATCTGTGATAGAAAAATACAGTTGATGAGTCTACCAAAAAAACATTGAATGTAATATTATTTTAATAACCATCATTGGGGCTAATTTTATTTTTCGGTTCCTCTTCATAAAATATTCTGGAAATATTCTTATAGACAGATAAGATATTCTCTTCAACAGCCCTATCGCTGTAACCGGCATTATGTGGAGTCATAATAATATTTGATAATTCATGAAAGTGAAATTTACTTGGTAATATTTCTCGGTGGTTTATATCAGGATATTGATACCAGGTATCAATAGCTGCACCTGCCAGATTTTTATTTTTTAAATTGTGGTATAATGCTTTTTCAGCAACGACTTCTCCTCTGCCAATATTAATAAGATACTTACCTTTCATCAGCCTCAGGATATCATCATTAATCATATTGTTAGTTTTGGTGGTAAGTGGTACAGCAATTATCACAAAATCAGATTTTCCAACAACATATTCTAATTGCTCATGAACACCTAAAAATTTCAGTCCATATTTTTTATCTAATTTGTCTTCTTTTTTCAAAGAACGTTTAATAGCATAGATATTCATCCCAAGAGACAAGGCCTTTTTGGCAATCTCCAATCCAATAGAACCAAGCCCGATAATGCCTAAATTTTTTCCATGGAGCTGTATGGTCGTCTCTTTGGTTATAAAACCATGCCATTTTCCTTTTCTTAAATCTTGGTCGTTGTTCACTAAATTCTTAGCCAGGGATAGTAACAGACAAATAGCATGTTCAGAAACCGCATAGCTATTGGCATGGGTATTGCAAACACTTATTTGGGGATATTTTTTAAAAGCTTCTAAATTTAATTTATCTACTCCTGCAAATGGTATCTGGATAAGCTTTAGATTTGCTGCAATCTTAAGTTCTTCTTCTGTTAATTCTCCTCCTATAACAACATCTGCTTGGCTTATTTGTTTTTTTTGTTGACCCTCTTCTGGAGATAAAAAAATAAAATTAAGAGGTAACTGTTCTTTTTTATTAAATTTTTTAAACATTTCTAACCAGTATTTTTGACTCACCATTTTGCTTAATATTAAGACATTCATTTCTTTACAAACCTTTTGGCTCTTTTCTTTTTTCGGGTTTTTCTGATATTTACGTGCTGCTACAATATGTTTGCACTCTAAATTCCATTTTTGGCAATTATTTTGAAAATCATAGCAATCACATTCGGGAATTTCCAGATTAACATGATAAATATTATTATTCTTTCTATTTTTTACTAAAAAAATATTTCCTTCTCCTGAAACTTTTAAATCATTTGCAGCCATTGCCCTGCTATTTTGTTCTTCCTGAATTAATAATTTTCTTGCTAAACTGTCGGCTAATTGATTCTCTTCTCGTCGATTCCAGATAAAATAGACAGGCACTTTAATCTTTTTTAATAACTCCTGTATTCTCTGGTAAAGAACGGCAATTTTTTTATTTTTTACCTTAAACTGCTTATTTAGCTGTTTAACTACTAACTGGCTATCACAATAGAATTCAATTTTTTCTGCAGGTATATCCTTAACTTCCTCCAGCCCTCTGATGACAGCATGGTACTCAGCTATATTATTGGTCCCCTTCCCCACAATTTCATTAGCTTTTTTGAGCAAATTACCATCCTTATAGATAACAACTCCTATTGCCATATTACCGGGATTTGGTATACAGGAACCATCTACACGAACCAATATTTTTGACATAATATTCCCCTTTATTTATCAAAAAACTTAAATAAATTTTAATTTAATATTTCTCTCAACAATTGTCTTAACCCATCCACTTCATTTACAAAAAATACCAGGTTTTTATCCTTATAATGATAAATCCAGGCCCCTACTTCAAACCGGAATAATATGACCTGTTTACCATGGTTCAAAGCCAGTGCTATTTCCGAAATAGTGCCAGCCCTGCCTGGCAATGCTATTATAATATTACTGCTTAAAACATTGATTACATTTCTCGCTAAACCCATACCAGTAATAATTGGAATATCAATATACCTAGACGCAAAGCAATTCCTATCATTTGGTAAAATTCCTATTGTAATTCCACCATTTTCCCTGGCACCTTTAGCCGAAGCATCCATTACTCCGGAGGCTTTTCCTCCATTTAACAATACCCAGCCCTCTAGTGCAATCATCTTTCCAATTTGATAGGCATATTTCTCTTCATCGGCAGTAACAAACTCTGCACCACCCATGACCCCAATAATTATCCTTCGGATGATAATTACCTCCATTCAGATATTTTTCAATTATTACGATAAATCGCCGTTTTTAAGCAATTCTCATCAGTAGATAATACCTTTTTACTATTACATTATATTATCTTATCATTTTATTTACAAAATTATGTGACCATTTCCTCAATCCTGATAGATATTAATATTTGACATTTTTTAATAAATGACTAAAATGTTGTAATTGAGATAGGAATAAAATATTTTCATAAAAATGACACGATATTTTTTTGCTCACTGAAAAAGGGGTTTTCGAATATGGATAAAAGAATACAGTATGCTTTTGAGAATTCTAAAATATTAAAATGGCCTAAACAGCTAATTTCTTCCTTTGGCTCATCTGAAATACATTATCATGTGTTAACTGAACCGGTCTATCAGGAATTCACCAAAGGGGTTATTGAAACAGTTGTTAGAGAGGGTAAGGTTAGCTGGTACACACCACAATTATTAACTCCGGAATATATGCTCAGAATTGAGGGATTCAGCGATGAAGCAAAAAAGGCTTTTTCTTCTTTGGCCAATGAAATTCCTGATATAGCAAGTATCTTATATCGTTTTCAATTCAAAAGAGAAGTTGATTCAATGAATTTTGTTACTGGTAGTTTAGATTCTGTTGCTGATAAAATTTCGAGAGATATAGATAAAAGAGGTGACAATCTATCTGCTGTTATAAAAGGTGTTGGAGATTTGTGGGATATTTCCCTTTCTAAATTTATTCTTGATATGATGACCAGAAGTGCTAGACAATCTCAATTTCCTGAACTCAGAAAAAGAGGCTTAATATCCTATAACCAGCTTGGACAACAGGTTGTTTCCAGAGATAATAAAGGTATTCCTATTGTCGCTAGAAGAGAAATCGAATCCATGTTCCAAAAAGTTAAAGATGGAGAAATGGAACCAAAAGACTTGAAGAGAGAACTTGATAGATGGGGTTTATTTGAAATATATCAGGACCGTTTTTTCGAATTATTTAGAAGGAGGTAGTCATGTCTCATATTAAATCAGCATTGGAGATAGCCCTGGAAAAATCAAAAAAAATTGACAAATTAAGCCCACAGGAGCTATCCAGGATAAAGCAACAGGAAAAAATTGATAATATCCTGGCAAAATATTACAAGGACCAGATTAAATTGGATGAATTGTGGCAGACCCTAAAAGGTTTTTCAAATAAGCTCCTGGTTAGAGCCCAAAATAATTTTATACAATCCTTAACTTTCCAGAGTAATGATTTTGAAATTTCAAAAAGAAAGAACGGGATACTGGCTATTGAGAATTTAAAAGAAAATAACCAAGTATCAGACATAGAGTTTTATCTTGAAGAAATAAAAAAATTTAAGAATGAATACCAAAAAAACAAAGAAAAAATTATCACTAATTTAAAGGAAGAACTTGAGAGAGATCCCCAAAAGAAACTACAAACCTTCCAGCAGGGAAACCAAATTATGGTAAAAGAGTTAAGTATAGAAGAGGTATTGGAGCAAAATCAGCAATTAAAAGAAAACCTTAATCACATAGAAAAACAGCTAAAAAATAAATTCGAGCAAGCAAAAGAAAAACTGAGTGAGCTCACTGGTAGTAAAGGATAAAAATAATAGAGTTTTCATTAAAAAGAAAAAAGAAGTGCAGGCTATCTTATATTCTGAAAGTAACCTGTACTTCTTTTAAAATATATTTTAATATTCAAACCTATCTGTCTCTAAAAAATTTACTAATCTATTTACCTTCTTAATTACTGTCAATAACTATTCCTTCCAGCCTTTTTGGAAAGCAAGCTGAAATAACTATGGTAAACCAATAATCATCATATCCCTGGGATGTATGATTGAATAAGTAATACTGATTTCTGCCTTTTGCTGGGGTTCCAATAAAAATTCCCACATCCAGATACCCTCTTTATCTTCCCAGTTTTTTATCTGAGGCTCTTTGCTAATTTTTCCAATCTTCACCTGAATTCTATCATCTTCAGAAACGGGTATGCTTTCAAAGATTTGACATATTGATTCTATATCCTGGTAATTTTCAATTGTAATTTTATATTCATATTCTGTTTCAATTTTTGAGGAAGGGATAGTTGCAATTAATGTTTCATCCCTGAACTTCTTAATTAATTCTCTTTTAACCTTTATGTTTTCCGCAATACCTAAAGATATATCAAAATCATTCCCTGGTGGAATATAACTTATTGAGGTATTCCCGGTAAATCCACCTTCCAAAAATATATTTATTTTACCCGGTAACAAAGGAATGGATAAATTATTTTCAACATATACATTAAAATACATGAAAGGGCTTTTACCTGGATAACCCTTATAATTAAACTGGCCGTTTAATTCTGCTTCAGATATTAAAACCTTTGCCTGGCTGGTTCCTGAAGGAATAGAAACCCTTTGAGGAATAATAAAAGTAACACTTGTCCCTTTATGTTCAAAAGGTATTAATTCTTCTTCTTTTTCAGCAAGGCTATCCTCATAAGATAGGGTAGAATCTTCCCGAACAAACATAGGTGCCGTTTCTAATGATTTTTGCATACTCTCCTCAATCTGGAAAGGCCTTAAAAACCAGGACTCAATTGAAGGTAACTGTCCTGATAAAGTTGGTTTAGCAGTGGATAAGGATATCTGAACATTTTCCCAATCCACTCCTGTTGATTGACCGATAAGCGCATAGGTAGTTATTTCTATTTTGTCATTTTTCAGGTCTGTCTCCAAGTCATAAACAGGATGCCAGCTAACTTCCTCGTTTAACAGATAAGATACCAGGATTCCTAATGCGGTTTTTTGATATATCTCTAAATCCAGAGCTATAATTCTCTTTGTCAGTCTTTGTTCACCGGTTATTTGTTGAAGTCTTTTTTGTAAAAGAGAAATTCGGTCTTTATAATATTCTATCTGAAAATCATGGTCTAAAAATTGTTCATAATTAATCCTCAATTTCTCATTTAAAAAATTATAAATACTTTCAAGCTGCTCTATTGAGGGAATATCAATATTTTTTTCACCCGGTTTATACCCCTGGAAAAAATAAATAATTGAATTTAGAAATTCTTTCTTATCTTCCAGGCTATTCTTTTGGATTTTAATAATTCTTATCTTTTTTTCAAGCTCATCAATTTCATCCTGTAATTGTTTTATTTTAATAGACAGTTCTTCTTCAACATATACTGTTTCAACACTGACTCCCTTAATACTAGCCAATCCATCACTGACACCTTCTAATTCTGCCCTGATTGTTTTCTCATCAAAATTCTCAATAATATCATCAAAAACTATACGATGAAGTCCTTTGTTTAGCTCTACTTTTCCTTCTCTTGTCAATAAAGCAGAATTGGGATAAATATGGATGTTGCTGATTTTTGAATCTATACTTATTTCCTGCGAAAATACAGTAAATGTTAGGGAACAAAATAACAGCAGAACAATAAAGAGAAATAAGTTATTTCTAATTATTCTCATATTTCATATCACCTCTTATCCCTAATAATATTAAGTACTCATATTTTTATTTAAATGCTCTTTATCCCAAAAAAACAAAAGATATTTTTGCTTCTCGCTATTCTATAACTATCCCGGAACCTACCTCCACCAGGTTAGAAACCCGTGATAAGGCAATTTTAGAAGGCAAATCAACACAATGACAGGCATGTACCTGGTCAGGATTAAGATTTTCAAAATATTTGACGGTATTTTCAAGCTGCTCTTGTGATGGATTTAATAGATGGAAACCGCCAATGATATCATAAACCCTATCCTCCTGGCATATTTGTCTGGCATATTCTACAATATTACATATTCCAGCATGAGAGCAACCGGTTATTACTATCAAGCCTTTAGAAGACCGAACAGCAATGGCTGTATCATCAAAAAGATAATCGTCTATCTCTTCTCCATCTTTCATTGTTTTACCAATTGGATTTTTTGCTTCAAAATCATACTTTCTTGGAATTTCCCCCAGAAAAACCACATTGGGAGTTAACCATAATGGCTTGTGAGATAATTTTAAAGAAAAATAGTGTTTTAACATCTCCACAGAAACAATTGAACCAATAGGCCCTATTTCGGGAATTAGCTTCAAAGAAAAAGCCTCAGGATGAGCGACAAGCTCTGCCTTTTTGCATGGTTGCTTTTCTATCATTGCCTCAGTTATTAAATTAATCAGATGGGGTAACCCCCAGGTATGATCCAGGTGCCCATGGGAAATAATAACATAATCTGAATCCAGGAGATTTATTTTCATTTTCTGGGCATTTATTAAAAACGCATTGGAATAGCCAACATCAAATAGTATCTTTTTATTATCCTCTTCGATATAAAAAGATAAACCCGGTTCTGCTAAAAAATACCTGTCAATAATAGTATTATTATCGATTAAAATTGTTAGTTTAATTTTGTTTTCCTCCTTAATATTATATTTCGCCTCTGACCTTAAAAAAGATTATTGCAAAATCTTCTATCATCCGGTTTATTTCATTTCTTGCAATCTGGTTTATTTCTCTTTCATCACAAATACCCAGAACCTCATCACTCCACATCTCATAATTCTCATAATTTCCTGCCTTGCATTCAATAAAATACGCAATTGGGCTACTATCTCCTGTTATCCATACCCTAAACCAGATACTGCCTACCTTTCTTGCTTTTTCTTCTTCCTGAAATATCAACGACTCTTCTGAACTAATTTCATTGTATGCAATCCCGCTAAAATTATTTTTATACCTTAATTTTGCATAGTCAGTCAACTCATCTCCTCTTAGCCCAATTAAAGGAGCGCGCTCGCCCTGTACTTTGACATAAATATAACCAAAAGTATCTATCTCCAGAAAATCACCGTACAATATTTCAATGATGCTTTTCTGGGCACTGGCAACGCAGGTAAAAGAAAAAGCCATTATTACAATAAAAATTAAAATAATTATTTTCTTTTTCATTCTAATCACCCTTCTCACAAATAAATTTATTTGCACAAATAATACATTTCGCCCTATAATAATATAAAAATATAAATATTTAAAAAGTTCCCAATTCTCATTTCTATTTATTATGAATTGTAAACGAAAAATCAGGAACAAAATTATTTATCTTTCATTATTTTAGGTTACTGTGATTTTTTGCAATTACCTCTGCAAGCTGATTAAGCTTAATAAAATCATCTCTCCGGGGATTGCTTTTCACCATAACTGTGGGTAATAATTCTACTTTTAGATTTTTTAATAATTGAAGGATATCCTCTTCCATCTTGCTTCCCCATCCAAAAGAGCCGATAATACCAGCATATT
>CAZWUL010000018.1:0-22340 GCA_964636625.1 uncultured Atribacterota bacterium
AATAAAATTATTTTTAATACCCAGTATTACAACATTCCATCCTTGCAATCTTGCAACCAAAGGTATTTTCGTCAGGGGAATAACTTCCCCTGAAACCCTTTAATTTTTTTTCTAATTTCTGGTAATATAAATATAGTAGATAAGATAGGCTTATCCACTAATGACAAGTGAATCAGGTAATCGCGGACTGCTGTTTGCAGTCTGAGGAAAGTCCGAGCTCCATAGGGCAGAGCGCTGGGTAACACCCAGTGGGGGTGACCCCGGGAAAGTGCTACAGAAAATAAACAGCCGTTCCGGCAATGGTGAAAAGGCAGGGTAAGAGCCTACCAGTTATTGGGTGACCAATAAGCTTAGTAAACCCCGCTTGGAGCAAGATCAAGAAGGAAACAAGTAGTGGCCCGCTATCCGTTTCCGGGTAGATTGCTTGAGATATAAGGTAACTTATAT
The DNA here is from genome assembly GCA_964636625.1 of uncultured Atribacterota bacterium. Lineage (GTDB taxonomy): Bacteria > Atribacterota > Phoenicimicrobiia > Phoenicimicrobiales > Stramentimicrobiaceae > CAZWUL01. The sequence continues at coordinate 448 of CAZWUL010000018.1, forward strand.
CCTAGATAGATGATTACCACATTATGTTTTCTTTTTTTTGAGAAACATAATGACAGAACTCGGCTTATGATTTACTTGTCAGAAAAAGAGACATCCCATTTATTATATGGTATGTCTCTTTTTTAGTTTTAATAAGAAGATAGAAAAGTATATAACTGACAGCAATTTCCCTCACTATTAGTCTTGTCCTAATTTCATCTGTCCTGAAAACTTTAACCATAAATCATATTTCATAGAATATTTACAAATCTTTTCTAATAATTTTTTAAAATTATCAAAAAATTTTTACAAAAAAGAGGATTTTTTTACTCAAATGTAGTATACTATATATGTAAGTGGAGGAAAGTGGAGGAAAGTGGCAAAATGATGTTTTTAGGCCAATATGAACATTCATTGGATAAAAAAGGAAGAATAATAATGCCTTCCAGCTTTCGGGAAGAGTTGGGTGATACATTTATTATAACTTTTGGGCTGGACAAATGCCTTTTTGTTTATCCGATGGAAGAATGGAAAAAATTAGCCAGTAGTCTCCAAGAGCTACCTTTAGGCAAGAAGGATACCAGAGCTTTTAAAAGAACATTGGCCTCCAGGGCTCTGGTAAGTCATTTTGACCAGCAGGGCAGGGTAGTAATTTCCAAACACTTAAGAGATTATGCAGAAATTACTAAAAATGTCATTATTATAGGTGTTTTTGAACGCATTGAAATATGGGATTTTGAAAAATGGAAAGGTTATGCGACCGACATCGAAGATTCCTATGAGGACATTGCTGAACGTATCTATGAAAAAGAAGGACATGATTCGTAATGTATTTTCACACACCAGTTATGTGTTCACAGGTGTTAAATTATCTGGTTACAAAAAAAAATGGAGTTTACCTTGATTGCACATTAGGAGGAGGTGGTCATTCAAAGGAAATATTAAAAAAGATTTATCCCGAGGGTTTGCTTATTGGTCTGGATCAGGATATAGAGGCGTTGGAGTTTGCTCGAGAAAGATTGCAGATATACCAGGATAGAACTATTTTGGTTAAAAGTAATTTCAGAGAACTAAAACTGTTACTACAGGAGCTAAGGTGCAAAAACATTACCGGAATATTGTTTGATTTAGGCTTATCTTCTCATCAACTGGAGAACAAAACCAGGGGTTTTAGTTTTCAGAAAGACAGTCATTTAGACATGAGGATGGATTTCAGCCAGGAAACTGATGCCTGTTTTATAGTAAATAAATATTCGGAAAAAGACTTATGGGAATTATTTAGTAAATATGGGGAAGAAAGATTTTCTCGAACAATTGCCAGGATGATTGTAAAAGAAAGAAAAAAAGAACCGATTACGGCTACTGAACACCTGGCAAAACTGGTTACAGATGTATATGCCAGGCATAAAATAAGTAGGTGGCGCATACATCCTGCCACGAGAGTATTTCAAGCATTAAGAATTGAAGTAAATAATGAGTTGAATATATTAAAACAGGCACTAGAAGAAGCTGTTAGTGTATTAGAACCGCAGGGAAGAATCTGTATTATTTCTTATCATTCTCTGGAAGACAGAATAGCAAAACATATCTTTAAAAATTTAGCAAAGAAGGAGAGTATTGTGTTGAATGGATATGGAGTAAAAATATTATCAAAAAAACCAATTTATCCTTCCGAGAATGAAGTCAGGGAGAACCGCAGAGCTAGGAGTGCAAAAATGAGAGTTGCTGAAAAAATATTTTCAGAGGAAGTGTCCAGAAAATGAAAGATATTATCTTAATTGAAGAAAATATACAATTTCAGGAGAAAAATCATAAAATATCACTGTCTCTTTTTCTGTTCATTATTGTAATGATTAGTCTGTTAGTTATATTTTATATATGTAGTAATATTATGTTGATGAAATTAGGATACCAATCATTGGAACTGGAGCAAAAACGAGAGCAGTTATTAGCAGAAAATGCTCAGTTGGAATATTCGGTAGAATGCTTATCTTCTTTGACCAGGATTGAAAGGATAGCATCACAAGAATTGGGTATGAAGCGGCCAGGGAAAATAGAGTTTATTGCCATGGTTCCTGCCGGAATAAATAGTAATTCAGTAATTGCCGAACAACATACAGAAGAAAGAGAAACCGCTTATTTAGAAGCAGGTAGTTTCTTGAGAGAATTTGCTAATTTAAATATTTTTAGAAATCATATGTAGAATTATTATACATCTTAACAGGTGGAGCAATTATTTTGTTTGAGTTGGTTGAAAAAAGAAAAAGAATCCATCTTTTAATAATCGTATTTATTATTATTTTTTTAACATTGATTTACCGTCTATTTCAAATACAGGTTGTAGAGGGCAGTAAACTCACTGAACTTGCCCGGAAAGGACATGTTTTCTCGTATGTTCTTGATGGCAAGAGAGGAACTATTTTTGACCGAAATTTAAAAAGGTTAGCAGTAAATGTAGATGCAAAATCATTATTTGCCATGCCTTATCAGGTAGTAAATGGAGATGAGGTATCCAGATTATTAGCAGAAAAAATAGATGTTGGATATTCACAGATAAGAGAACAGCTTGAGAAGGAAAGATACTTTGTCTGGATAAAGAGAAAATTATCCCAGGATAGCTATAGAGAAATACAGGACATGGGCTTGGAAGGATTTGATTTTGTCACTGAGAGTACAAGGTATTATCCTAAAGAAAATCTTGCTGCTAATATTCTCGGTTTTGTTGGTGTTGATAATCAGGGGCTGGAAGGACTGGAGTCATATTTTGATGATGAACTTAAAGGATTACCAGGGCTGGTTGTTATGGAAAGGGATGCCTCTGGTGGTAAAATACCGTTAAGCATAGAACAGATGCAACCTTCCCAGGATGGTAATTCTTTAGTATTGACAATAGACGAAGTTATTCAATATATCACCGAAGAAGCTTTAGCTAAAGCTTATAAACAATACCGCCCCGAATCCGCAGTTGCAATAGTAGTAAAACCAAAAACAGGAGAAATATTAAGTATGGCGGTAAAGCCAACTTACGACTTGAATAATTTTCAGCATTCGCCGAAAGATTACTGGAAGAATCGTGCTATTACTGATAATTATGAGCCAGGGTCAACTTTCAAAATATTTACTATCGCAACTGCCCTGGAAAATAATTATGCCAGCCTTTCAGATCGGTTTAATTGCAAAGGCTGGATTAGATATCATGGAACTGTTATCAGGGATATTGACCCCCATGGTCCCCAGGATTTGATCGATATTGTGAAAAATTCTTGCAATGTTGGGTTAATTGAAGTAGGCACTCGAATGGATGAAAATATATTTGCTGAATCATTAAGAAATTTTGGTTTTGGAGAAGAAACAGGCATAGATTTACCAGGTGAAAGCCCTGGTTTATTCAGGCCGGTTGCTCAATGGTCTAAGATTTCTATTGCCTCTTTATCTATAGGCCAGGAAATATCTGTAACCCCGCTTCAACTGGTGATGGCAACAGCAGCAATTGCCAATAACGGTATTTTGATGAAGCCATTAATAGTAAAAAAGGTTATTGATTCGGAGTATAATGTAATTAGCAACTATGAACCTGAACAGATACGGCAGGTGATTTCTCCGGGTACAGCAAATACAATGTTGGGTATTTTACAGGAAGTGGTTGATGATGGTACTGGCAGCAGGGCAAAGTTGCAGAATTATACTGCTGCTGGAAAGACAGGCACTTCACAAAAATTTGATTTTTCATTAGGAAGGTATTCTAATGAAAAATTTACTTCCTGGTTTGTGGGTTTTGCTCCAAGCCACGAGGCAGAAATTGCTATCCTGGTTATGCTGGATGAGCCTAAAGGGAGTTATTATGGAGGAACAGTAGCAGCACCTGTTTTTCAGGAGATTGCCTCGAAAGCACTTCCTTATCTCTCAATTCCTCCTGAGTAAAAAACTGAAAATTATTTTACTTTTTGAGAGATATTCAGTAAGATATTCCTTGAATGTTTACAGTAAGTAAAATCCATAATAAAGATTTAAGAGGAAAACCAGGTGAATTTATCAGAATTAATTGAAGATTTAAATATAGATAAAATCAATGGCAAAACTGATATTGATATAAAAGGGATATCATCTAATTCAAAGACAGTAAAGGGTTGTTATCTATTTGTATGTATTGAAGGTTTTGTGGTAGATGGGCACAAATATATTACCGAGGCTATAAAAAATGGAGCCAGTGCGGTTTTACTACAAAAAGATATCCAATTACCAAAAGATATAAGTGTGATAAGGGTTCAAGACACCAGAAAAGCGTTGGCATTGTTGGCAAATCGTTATTATGGTTACCCTTCAAGGAAATTAAAATTAATTGGAATTACCGGTACCAATGGTAAAACAACAGTTGCTTATATGCTAAAGGCTATTCTTGAGGAAGCAAATAAAAAGACCGGACTATTGACAACTGTTGAAAATATCATTGACAATGAATCAGAAGAAACCAAGATGACTACCATGGAGTCACTAGATTTACAGAAAGCTTTTTCTAAAATGCTTTCTGCTGGAGCCGAGTATTGTATTATGGAAGTGTCTTCACATTCGCTGAGCCTGTCTAGAGTTGATGGTTGTGATTTTGATGTGGCAGTTTTTACCAATATCAGTGACGAGCATTTTGAAATCCATAATAATTTTCAAAATTACCTGGAAAGTAAAAAGAGATTATTTCAATCATTAAACCCTGCAGGAAATAAGATTAATCAAAAAACTGGAATTATTAATTTAGACGAAATTTATGCACAGGAATTTATTAATTGTTTTGAGGCAGAGAAGATTACCTATGGAATCGAAAAAGAAGCTATGTTCCGGGCAAGTAATATATTTATTGATATTAAGGAAACCCGTTTTACTGCTAAAACTCCAATCGGTGATGTAGAAATATTATTAAAAATGAGTGGTAAATATAATGTTTATAATGCCCTGGCAGCGATGACAGCTGCAGTAAACCAGGGGATTTCTCTGGAAGTAATAGCCAGGGCTTTCCGAAAATTCCTGGGGGCACCGGGCAGATATAAAATTATTGAATATGGACAGCCATATGCGATAATTATTGATTTTGCCCATAATTTTCATGGATTGGAGCATATTTTAAAAACGCTGAGATTATTTCCCCGAAACAAGATTATTACCATCTTTGGTCATGGAGGGGAAAGAGATAGTCGGGTAAGAGAGAAAATGGGGAAGGTCGTCGGAATGTATAGCGATTACAGTATTATAACTGCTGATAATCCTCGAAGTGAGAGCCTGGAGAAAATAGCAAGAGAAATTGAAAAGGGATTAAAGGCGGTTAAAAACAGCAATTACCAGGTAATCCTGGATAGATTTCAGGCTATTGAGCATGCCCTCAATATTGCTAAAAAAAATGATATAGTTCTTATTGCCGGGAAAGGCCCTGAGAGAGAGCAGGTGTATCATAATAGAATCATATATCATAATGATGAAGAAGTTGTCTCTGAAATATTAACAGGAAAAGGTGAAAATAGGTGTTTAGATTAAGAGATTTAGTAGGAGTAATACCAGGAGCAATACTTTTGGGTGCTCTTGATGCAAAATGTGAAAATATCTCTATTGATAGCAGGACCATAAAAAAAGGTGAAGTTTTTTTTGCATTGAGGGGAGAAAAATATGATGGCCATAAATTTATTAAAGAAGCCCTTTCCAAAGGAGCCAGTGCTATCATCCTGGAAAAAAGTTTTTATCAGACACACAAATCTATACATAGCTTAAGTGAAAAAAATATTATTCCAATTATATTGGTCGATAACACCTTATCAGCATTACAGTTATGGGCACATCATTATCAATCTATATATAAGCCATTTACTATCTGTATTACCGGGAGTAATGGTAAGACTACTACCAAAGAAATGGTTGTTCATTTATTAAACTCTAAATATAATGTTTTAAAATCCTGGGGCAATTACAATAATGAAATTGGTGTACCTTTAACTCTTCTTGAGTTAAGCCCTCAACATGATGTATTGGTTTTAGAAATGGCTGCTCGTAAATCTGGAGAAATAAGGGAGTTAACAGAGATTGCAAAACCGGATATTGCCATAATTACCAATGTTTGTGAAGCGCATATTGGATTGTTTAAAACCCGGGAAAATATTGCCCATGAGAAATCAGAAATCATTTCAGCGCTTAAGGATAAAGGAACTGCCATTCTAAATCGAGATGATTTATATTTTGATTATTTTAAGAATTTTTTGACAGAGCATAATTACTTATTAAGTTATGGGTTTCATGCAGAAGCCCAATTAAAGGCTGAAAATATATGGCAAGAGAGAGACAAAGGAATTCATTTTGATATTTTATTTGAAGGAGAAAAATATCCTATTTTTCTCCCTTTATTAGGTAGATTCAATGTCCATAATTTTTTAGCGGCTTTTGCAACAGGAATAAAGATGCATATTCCAGTTGAGGAGATGATTGATAATATATCAAATTTTTGTTTACCGGAAATGCGTATGGAATATTTATTTCTGGACAGGGGAATAAAATTAATTCAGGACTGCTATAACTCTAATCCTACGGCAGTAAAAGAAGCCTTAAAAAGTATTGCTGATATCCCCGGAGATAGTTTTAAAGTTGCCGTTCTGGGGGATATGCTGGAACTGGGAGAGCAAACAAATGAATATCATTTAGAAATAGGGAAAATAACTGCAAAGCTATCTTTTGATATATTAGTAGGGTTTGGAGATTGTGCAAAATATATTGCTCAGGGGGCTCTGGAGCAGGGAATGGATAAAGAAAAAGTATATTCTTTTAACAGGACAGAAAAAGATAATATTGTGAATATGATAAAAAAAGAATTACCGGATAATAGTATTGTATTCCTGAAAGGCTCTCGAGGTATGCAGATGGAAGAAATTGCCAGGAATTTAAAAAGAAAACAAAACGGGGAGAAATCTTACAATGCATAGGCTTATAATATCTTTCTTAGTAGCATTTTTTTTTCCGATAATCATAACACCATATTTTATAAAAATTCAGAGAAAGTATAATGTAGGGCAGAGGATAAGGCAGGAAGGACCTGATTTGCATCAGCACAAAATGGGTACCCCAACTATGGGTGGATTGGTAATTTTTTTTTCTATAGCCCTGGCATTACTTTTTTATCGACCGGATGATAATGCTGTTTATGTTGTTTTTTTGTTGTTATGTGCCTTTGGATTTGTGGGTTTTCTGGATGATTTTATAAAATTTTACAGAGGTAGATCGTTAGGGTTAAAAGCAAGAACAAAGTTAATCATACAGTTTATTATTTGTGCTATATTTTTATTGTGGTTTTTCCGAAATGGTTCTATTAGTCAAACAATAATAGTACCTTTTGTGAAAAATTATCTTAATATATCAAAAATGGCTTATATACCGTTTATAATGCTTGTTTTTATCTCTACTACCAATGCGGTGAACCTAACTGACGGTCTGGATGGGCTGGCAACCGGGTTGATGATAATTGCCCTGCTTGCATTTACAGTAATAGCCTTCAAACAGGGAAAGGGTAATTTGGGAATTTTCTCTTTAATTATACTATTATCATGTGCTGGATTTTTAATATATAATTTTCACCCGGCAAAAATATTTTTAGGCGATGTAGGTTCATTGGGGTTAGGAGGTGCTCTGGCAGGTATATCTGTAATAACGGGTACTGAACTTTTTTTAATACTGGTAGGCGGTATTTTTGTTATAGAGACATTGTCGGTAATTATACAGGTTATGTCAATTAAATTTAGACAGAGGCCTATTTTTAAAATGAGCCCTTTACACCATCATTTTGAACTTCTAAACTGGCAGGAAGTACATATAGTATTATTATTCTGGGGGATAGGATTATTATTTTCTTTAATAGGAGTACTTGCTTATCCTTTTTATTAATTTTACTAGATACAAGCAAATAAGAGGGTTATCTTAAATGGATTTATCTCAGACAAAACAGCCTGATTATATCTTATTAGCAGCCGTATTTCTTTTATTGGTTATTGGAATTATCATGGTTTTTAGCTCGAGTTATATTATAGCCTATAAGTGGTATGGCAGCAGCTTTTATTTTTTTAGCAGACAGGCTGTCTATGCCATAATAGGAATCATTGTTCTTTTGGTAACTATGAATATAGATTATCATATCTGGCGCAAATTTGCTATTCCTGTACTGCTATTATCCATTATTTTATTAATTATGCTCTATTTTCCTGGATTTGCCAGGTATATACGAGGTGCCAGAAGATGGCTGACTATTGGGCCGTTTTCTTTTCAGCCATCAGAATTGGCCAAAATTGCCCTGATACTTTATATAGCAGATTGCCTAACCCGTAAAAAGGCAAAGCTTATTGGCAGTTTTGTCTGGGGAATACTGCCTGTATTTATTGTGACGGTTTTTATTTTTTTTCTGATTTTTCGTCAACCAGATTTTAGCACTGCACTGGTAATTATGGGTTGTTCTTTTATTATGCTTTTTATTGGGGGAAGCCAAATTACACAATTATTTGCCCTGATAGTTATGTTAGTACCGCCGGGAATATTATTAGCACTGGGTAAGGATTATCGCAGAGTAAGATTATTATCATTTCTTAATCCCTGGGAGGATCCTTTAAATAGTGGATTCCATATTATACAGTCCCTGTTAGCACTTGGCAGCGGGGGTTTATCTGGAGTAGGTATCGCCGAAAGCAGGCAAAAATATTTTTACCTTCCCGATCAGCATACTGATTTTATATTTTCTATCATTGGAGAAGAATTGGGATTTATCGGGGCACTGGCGATAATTATTTTATTTCTTATATTCTTATGGAGGGGCTTTGCTATCTCTTTAAAATCCAGGGATACCTTTGGTTTATTGTTGGCTGCAGGTATTACTTCTATGATTGTATTTCAAGCTGTAGTAAATATCAGTGTAGTAACAAAACTGATTCCAACGACCGGGATTAGTTTACCCTTTATCAGTTATGGTGGTTCTTCGTTGATAGCAAATATGTTTTGTTGCGGTATCCTTTTAAATATTTCCAAAACTACCGTTAAAAAAAATGAGGTATCTTAAAATAATGAAAATCATTATAACTGGAGGAGGCACCGGTGGTCATATATATCCGGGAATAAGTTTGGCTAAAGAATTGCAAAAAAGAGATAGCAGGAATGAAATAATATTTATAGGAAGCGATAGAGGAATGGAATCAGAAATTATTCCCAGGGAGGGTTATCAATTTTTTTCATTAAAAGTTAGAGGTATCAAAAGAAAGATATGCCTGGATAATATCTATACCATATATCTTTTTCTAAGGTCTCTTATTGGTTCATATAAAATGATAAAAAAAATTAATCCGGATTTTGTGCTCGGAACCGGTGGTTATGTCAGCGCATCAGTAGCTATGATTGCCTCTATAATTGGTATTCCGACTTTTATTCATGAACAAAATGCTATCCCGGGTATAACAAATAAAATATTATCACTAACAAGCAGGATTGTATTTCTAAGTTTTCCTGAATCAAGAAATTATTTTTGGAGTAAGGAAAAAACAGTTTGTTTTGGAAACCCTGTAAGAGAAAGTATATGGAAAGGTGACCGGGAAGAAATCATCAAAAAAGTTGGGATGGATAAAAACAAAAAAACTATATTGCTTTTTGGTGGAAGCAAGGGGGCCGGTGTTATTAATAGAACATTTTTAAATTGCATGGATTTGATTGATAAAGCACTCTGGAATAAATGGCAGATATTATTAATTAGCGGTAAAGATGATTATAGTGAAGTGACAAAGATGTTATCCAATTCTAAATACAGTGGAATAATTTATGTTTTGTCCTATTTATATAAGATAGAAAATGCCTATGGCCTGGCTGATTTAGTTATTTGCAGGGCAGGGGCTACCACGGTCGCAGAACTTACTGCCAAAGGATTGCCAGCCATACTGATACCCTATCCTTATGCTACCGGGGACCATCAGCTCTACAATGCACGCTACCTGGAGAATAAACAAGCAGCAGTTGTTATTGTTCAGAAGGACCTCTCTGAAAAAGTACTTGCTGCGGAAATATTAAATTTATTGTTGAAAGAAGAAAGATTAAAAAGTCTTGCTCAAAATAGCAAAAAATTGGGTAACCGAAAGGCTGCTGAAGAAATAATTAATTCTATATATCAAAATATAAAAAAAGAAAAAATCTTGTAAAAAATATCTTTGATTAATAAATAAAATAAGGTAAACTATTATGCAGAATGATAGTTGACTTATAAGTAAACGGAAAGGTAAATTTTATGAATATTGAAGGAAAGCATATTCATTTTGTTGGTATTGGCGGGACAGGAATGAGCGGAATTGCTTCGATTTTATTAGATTTAGGCTACGAAATAAGCGGATCAGATATACAAAATACTATAATAACCAAGAGATTAACCAACAAGGGTGCAGTGATATACAAGGGACATGATGGAAGCCATATTTCAGGGGCAAATTTAGTGGTTATATCTTCAGCAATCAAAGAAGAAAACAAAGAAGTCATTGCTGCCAGGGAAAATAAAATAGAGATTATCCCCAGAGCTGAAATGCTTTCCCGGATTATGCAGCAAAGTTACAGAATTGCTGTTTCTGGCACTCATGGAAAAACAACTACTACCTCTATGATTAGCCTTATTTTAGAAAAAATGAACCTGGACCCGACAATTGCTATTGGCGGAGAGATTAATGATATAGGCGGAAATGCCAAATTGGGCAAAGGTGATTATGTAGTGGTAGAAGCTGATGAAAGCGATGGTTCTTTTTTATTATTGAATCCAAATGTAGCTATAGTAACGAATATCGAAAATGATCATCTTGATTATTTTGCAAGCATTGATATAACTATTGAAAGTTTTCAGAGATTTATAAACAAAGTACCAGCTGGCGGGAGGATAATATATGGTTATGATTGCTCCAATGCTAGGAATATTATGAAAAACCAATCTCCTGCAAAAAAAATAATATCATATGGTTTTCACCAGAATGCCCAGCTCAGGGCAGTAAATTCTAAATTGTTAAAAAATATTTCGGTTTCTGATATTTATTTTGAAAATAAGAAATTAGGAGAGCTAAAATTAAATATTCCAGGATATCACAATATCTCTAATGCCCTGGCAGCGATTGCAACTACCATGGAATTAGGTATAGATTTTAATGGCATCATAGAAATATTATCCCATTTTAAGGGCGTGAAAAGAAGACAGGAATTAATAGCCAATCTGGATGATGTTTTTATGATTATCGATGATTACGGACATCATCCTTCTGAAATAAAAGCTACCCTGGAGGCAATTCACAGGGGATGGCCTGATCGAAGGATAATTACTGTATTTCAGCCACATCGCTATAGCAGGACCCAGTTATTATTAGAACAATTCGGGAATTCTTTTCAGGATTCTGATATCGTTATTATTAATGATATCTATCCTGCCAATGAAAAACCCATTCCAGGCATCACAGCAGAATTAGTTTACCAGAAGGTAAAGAAATACAAAAAAGGCAATGTTTTCTATTTAGCTGGAAAAGAAGAAACCATATCATTCTTGATAGATTTAATAGCCAATGGTGATATTGTGCTTACCATGGGAGCAGGAGATGTCTGGAAAATTGGTACACAGTTAGCGAAAGATTTAAAAAGCACTAAAATAAAAGTTGGTATAGGCGGTTAATGTATAATAAAAAATTAATTCAGAGAGAAATTGAAAAAAATGAGTTGAATGAAGAGATAAAAATTGATGAGTTAATGAAATATCATACGTCATGGAAAATCGGTGGTATTGCCGATTTTTTTTGTATTCCGCGAGATGAAACCAGATTGAAAAAGGTTTTATTTTTTGCTATGCAGCACGAATTGCCGGTCTATATAATTGGTAATGGTTCTAATATCTGGGTACCCGATGATGGTATTAGGGGGCTGGTGGTAAAAATTTCTAGGACTATCGACAAAATTGAATATTCTGGTAAAATGATAAAAGTAGGCGCCGGGATGTTGCTGCCGTCTTTGGTAAGAAGGACAGTCAAGGAAGAATTAGCCGGACTGGAATTCGCTGCTCATATACCTGGAACCTTAGGAGGAGCAATCTTTAGTAATGCCGGTTTTAGCGGGAAATCTATGGCAGATGTTGTACGGAAGATAATTATCTGTGATTTTAAGGGCAATACAAAAGAAATCAATACAGCCCAATCCACTTTTTATTATAGAGGCATTAATCTGGGAATAAATAATTATATTATTGTATCAGCCTGCCTGTCTCTGGCCAAAGATAGTAAAGATGAGATAATTTCAAGAATAAAAAAATATTTCAGTCATAGAAAAAACAACCAGCCAATTGATTGTTTAACCGCAGGCTGTATCTTCAAAAATACCCAGGATAGACCTGCCGGTTTTTTGATAGACAAATCTGGAGCAAAGGGGTTATCAATCGGAGATGCCCAGGTTTCTGAAAAACATGCTAACTTTATTGTGAATCGGGGGAAAGCGACTTCTAAAGACATATTACTGCTAATGGAAGAAATTCAAAAAAGAGTTGAGAAAACATTTGGAGTGACGCTGGAAACAGAAGTAAATATAATTGGTTTAAATGGTGACCAATAATTTTTATCAGACAAGAGGAATTGGCTTTATCGAATATCAGCATCCTGGAGATTTTGAAGAGGTTCAACCAGAAGGACAACAGAATAATAAAAGCAACAGAAGGGTTAATGTTCTAAAGATAATTATTTATTATGTTATAATTGGTTTTCTTGGTTGGATTTTCTTTTATTTTATTTTTACTTTTATGTGGTTTGACATTAAAGAGGTTAAGATTTATGGCAACAATTATTTGAGTGGAAAAATAATCATTGAACAGGGAGGAATAAATTTTCAAACTAATCTTTTTCATTTTGATACCAAGAAAGCCAACCTTAATCTTTTGGAGCATCCCTGGATTGCAGAGGCATCCATTAAAAAGGTGTTACCAAATAAATTAAATATCACTATTTTCGAACGTAAACCGGGGATACTTTTATATCATAATGAGTATTTTTATCTGATAAGTGAAGGAGGAGTTATCCTATCACTATCAAAAGAATTTAAGAATGATTTTGATTTGTATTTAATATCAGGGATTGATATTGGCAACAAAAAAGCCGGGGATCTGATTAGAGGGCAAAAATATGAAAATGTTAAAAGGATTATTTATGCGTTGGAAAATATATTCCCTGCTCAATTTTATAAAATTCAGGTTATATCCAATGAAGAACATCTCTTGTTTCATAAAGAGGATGAAGTAAAGGTAAGAATAAAGGATGGTGACCAATTAATTGATGAATGGTATTTATTGGAAAGAGCGTTGCAGCAAGTTTTTCAGGAGGAAACACCACTTAAGGAAATAAACATGAGATACGAAGGAAGATTATCCATTATACTACTGGAGGAATAAAGGAATAAAACGGTAAATTTATTGAATAATTTTCATAATCAATAATTTTTGAATGAATTTCTATTTTTTTATACCATAATTATAGGGTAATATATTAAATAAAGGGGCTTTCTAATAAACTGCCCCACTAATTTTGAAATTTTGTGCATGGCATAACATGCAGGAGGGCATCTATGAAAGGTGAAGTACTGGTAGCAGGTTTGGACATTGGAACAAATAATACCAATACACTGATTGCTGAGATAGGGGAAGATAATTTGGTAGAAATTGTAGGCGTGGGGTCTGTTCCGTCCAAAGGTGTGAAAAGAGGGGTTATTGTTGATTTGGATAAAGCTGCAGAAGCAGTTAAGGAGTCTATAGGAAATGCAGAACGAATGGCTGGTATTCGCATCAGTTCTGCGGTTGTATCAGTAAATGGGAGTCATATCTCTTCCTTTAATAGTCAGGGAGTTATTGCAATATCAAAAGAGCACCCGGAAATAAGCGAGGAAGATATAGAGAAGGTCATAGAAGCTGCCAAAGCAGGTGTTATTTCTCCTGAAAGAGAATTAATCCATGTGTTACCCAGAGAATTTATTCTGGATGGGCAAAAGGGCATACTTGACCCTTTGGGCATGACCGGTTCCAGATTGGAAGGAAAAGTGCATATTGTAACAGGCTCAATTACAGCAGTTCAAAATTTATTAAAATGTATGGAAATGGTAGGTTTGGAGGTAGATGAATTAATATTTGGAAATCTTGCCTGTGGAAATGCCTTGCTCAGTAAAACAGAAAAGGAATTAGGAGTACTTTTAGTTGATATGGGGGCAGGCTCATCTGATATTTCAGTTTTTATTAATGATAATATTATTTATTCTTCCATATTGCCTTTAGGCGGGATTCAAATTACCAACGATTTGGCTATTGGGTTAAAGACTTCTATCGAAGAATCTGAAAAACTAAAATTAAAATATGCCAGTGTTATGGGAAATTACATTTCTCCTGAAGATGTTGTAGAAGTTTCTACTGCTAAAAGTCAGGAAAAAGTAAAAATTTCTAAGAAATACATTGTTGATATTATTGAACCAAGAGTTCAGGAAATATTTAGCTTGATAAAAGAAGAATTAGAAAGGGCAAACCAATATCACTTAATTACCCAGGGTATAGTATTAACAGGTGGATGTGCACTCATCCCTGGTATAGTTGAGCTTGCCAGCAAGGTCTTTGATGCTAATGTACGTCTGGGGAAACCGGATTACAAAGGGGAATTGGGTGATTTGATTAATGAACCAAGGTTTTCAACAGTCATGGGATTGCTTGATTTTGCTATCGAGCAAGAAGCAATGGCAGGGACTAGTAAGGCAAAAAGAAAAAAAGGCAATACATTTTTTTCAAAATTGTCAAATTGGTTAAGAGATTTTTTTTAAATTAATATTGTAAAATTTGTAAATTTTACCACCAAATATTGGAGGGAGGATTAATTTTGAATAATATAACAGAGAGACCCAGTTCATTTGTTGACATCAAAGTAATTGGGATTGGCGGCGGAGGTGGCAACGCTGTCAATCGAATGATAGAGGAAAATATCAGTGGTGTCAGATATATTTCAGCTAACACAGATGCACAGGTGTTAGCCCTTTCAAATGCAGAACAAAAAATACAGATAGGAAGCAGAATCACCATGGGGTTGGGGAGCGGTTCTAATCCAGATATTGGAAAAAGGGCTGCAGAAGAGGATAAAGATAAAATAAGCAAAGCCCTGGAAGGGTCTGATATGGTTTTTATAACCGCCGGTATGGGCGGAGGAACAGGTACCGGAGGGAGTCCTATTATTGCCCAGGTATCTAAAGAACTGGGAGCATTGACGGTTGGTGTTGTTACCATGCCCTTTACTTTTGAAGGAATAAAACGGCAGAGGCAGGCCGAAGAGGGTATTAAACTGCTTAAGGAATACGTAGATACATTAATTGTAATTCCGAATGATAGGTTGCTACAGATTATTGCTGAAAATACACCGGTTTTAGAAGCATTTAAGGTTGCTGATGAATTATTGCTGCACGGAATTCAGGGAATTTCCGAAATTGTTGTGGAGCCAGGACTGATTAATGTTGATTTTGCAGACGTTAAGATGATTATGGAAGATGCCGGGACTGCTATTATGGGTATTGGCAGGGCTAATGGAGAGAATAGAGCAGCCGAGGCAGCACATAATGCTGTAAATAGTTCACTTCTGGGAACCAAAATTACTGATGCCAGAGGAATATTGTTTAATATTTCCGGTGGAAAAAATATGACCCTTTTTGAAGTTAACCAGGCTGCAGAAATTGTTCAGGAAGCTGCAAATGGCGATGCCAATATTATCTTCGGAGCAGTAATTAATGAAGCGCTGGGAGAAGATATCAGGATTACTGTTATTGCTACTGGTTTCGATGAATTATCATCTGAAAGCAAAGAAACAGAAAGAACTCAAATCAAAGAAAGCGTTGTTTCTCAGGAAAAAGAAGAAGTTTCAGGAATTAGGGTAGAAAAAGAAAAAAAAGAAGAAGATAGAGAAGCTGTAACAGAAGACGTAGATTATAATGATTTAGAAATTCCTACTTTTTTACGGAAAACCAGGTAATCAATTCAGGGGAGCTCCTCCCCTGAAATTTCTTCAATTAAACATTATTAAAACCATACTTATCAAATTTCTTGTTATTTTTTGTTTTCAAATATTTATTGCTAAAAACAGTAAATATCGCACCCCTATAGCGGGTAGCTTTAAGAACCTCTGAAAAGGGTTTGACTTTTTTACTCTTTTTCTTTCGATTTTTTTATTTATATCTTTAGCCATAATCTTTACTTAAGCAATAGTATTTCCAACTTTGGACTTCAGGTAAAATATTATCATCAAGTTTATTTTAATCTTTTTACGGTAAAACCATTTTTTTCTCAAAAATTTGTGATATCCCTTGACATTACATATTTGGGGTATTAGTATAGAATATAACTCTAAATATGGTGTTGTTCAATGAAATGTCCTTTTTGTAATAATTTGGAAACCGGTGTTATAGAGTCAAGGGCAATGGAAAATGGCCTGGTCATACGCCGCAGAAGATATTGTAAAAAATGTAATAAAAGATTTACTACTCATGAGCGAATTGAACTGATTCCTTTGATAGTTATAAAAAAAGATGAGAGAAGAGAAGTATTTAATCGGGAAAAAATTATTAAGGGAATTATTAAAGCCTGTGAAAAAAGACCGATTAGCCTGGCCCAAATTAATCAGATTACCGAGAATATTGAAGAAAAATTAAAACAGGGTTCTAGTAATGAAATAAAAAGCCATATTATCGGAAAGTTAGTAATGAATCGGCTTAAATCACTGGATGAAGTAGCTTATGTTAGATTTGCCTCTGTGTACAGGCATTTTGAAGATATAGGAAGCTTTTTGGAAGAAATTAGTAAAATCAAAGATGTTACTTCAAAGGAAGAACGAAAAGCGAGGAAATACAATAATGGTAGATAAAATTAAAAAAAGAGAAGGATATCTAGTTAGCTTTGATGAGAATAAAATCTATAATGCCATTTTAGCAGCAATGGAAGCAGTGGGAGAGAAAAATCAGAATGAGGCTAGAAAGATAACCAATCATGTGATTTATCGGTTGGAAGTCAATTTTGGTAAAAAGATACCTTCAGTAGAAGAAATACAGGATATTGTTGAAGAGCAGCTTGTTTCTTCAGGATTAACCGGGGTTGCCAAGGCATACATAATATACCGTAATAAAAGAAATGAGATTAGAAAAAAATTACATGTAAGGGGAAAAACAGGCAAATATAAAAGTAGTACAGAGATGTCGCTATTAGTGTCTACTTCAGCCAAAGAAACTGTAACTCCCTGGAACAGAGATAAAATTGTACAAGCATTATGTAAAGAGGCAGAAACTTCTCCTAGTATAGCAAGAAAAATTGCTAAAAACGTGGAAGAGAAGATTTTTAATTTAAAATTTGATAATATTAGTACTTCACTAATAAGACAACTGGTAGATAATGAGTTATTTGCCCGGGGCTATGAAAAAAAATGGTTGAAACAGAAAATTATTGGTATGCCAACCTATGATTTAAAACGTTTGTTTTTATCTAAAACAAAAGAGAATAGTAATATTGCAAATAATAACCCGGAAGCAATCAATTTAGCCATTGCTGAAAATACAATCAAGCAATATATGCTTCAGGAAGTTTTTAGCCAGGAAGTTTCAGATGCTCATTTAAAAGGGCTCATTCATATTCACGATTTAGGCTATCCGCGGATATATTGTTCCGGACACTCTTTAGAATTTATTAAGAAATACGGATTGGAGCTGGACAATCTGGATACTTCCTCTTCTCCTGCCAAATATGCCCGTACTTTAACAGGGCATCTAAACACCTTTTTGTCCTCTATGCAGGCTTATTATGCAGGTGCCCTGGGAATTGCCTATTTAAATATATTCTATGCTCCTTATTTGGTGGGATGTTCATATGAAGAAATGAAACAGGAGGCCCAATATCTTATTTTTAGTGGTTCTCAAAATGCCTTTTCTCGGGGAGGGCAGAGTCTATTTTTAGATTTTAATGTTCACCTGGGAGTACCTGAACATCTAAAGGAAATACCTGCAATAGGGCCAGGAGGTAAATATACAGGAAAAACTTACCAGGAGTATGAAAAAGAAGCACAACAATTTTTAAAGGCCTTGATGGAAGTATGGAGAGATGGAGATTCTGATGGAAAAGTATTTGCCTTTCCAAAAATGGATTTACATGTTGATGATAGCTCTTTCCAGGTTGCAGAGCAAAAAGAGTTATTACAGTATGCTTGCCAGATTGCCTCTGAAAACGGTTCACCATATTTTGTATTTGACCGTGATAGTGTAAGTCTTTCGGCTTGTTGCAGACTAAAAAATGAAATAACAGATATCCAGATGATAAAAAATCCTGAGAAAATGAGATTTTCCGGGATTCAAAATGTAACCATAAACCTCCCACAATGTGCTTATAGAGCATTAAGGAGTAATAATAGTCAATCTGAAGCTAAAGAACAGAAAGAGATATTTGCTTCATTTTTTCAACAAATTGAAACAACCCTGAAACTGGTAATAAAAGCACATCAGGAAAAGAAGAAATTCCTGAGACAAATGATGGATTCACCGGATGGACCTTTATGGCAGATTGGAAAAAGTAGCCCAGATGGAGAGCCGTATGTGGATTTGGAAAATGGAACTTATCTGGTTGGGATAATTGGATTAAATGAAGCCATGCAATATTTAACAGGTAAGCAGTTACATGAAAATGACGATGTATATGCCTGGGGGTTAAAAACGATTTCTTTTTTGAATATTAAGTGTAATGAATACGGAGATAAAAATAGAATAAAATTATCATTGGAGGAATCTCCTGCAGAAAGCGCAGCAGGTAGGCTGGCTAAAATTGATTTGGGAGAATTCCCGGAAAGTAAAAAAGTTATTAAGGGAAACTACTTGAATGATGAATGTTATTACACTAACAGTATTCATTTTGCAGCTTCCGCAGATATTGATCTGGTATCTAGAATAATTAAGCAAAGTAAGTTTCATCCTCTAATTAAAAGTGGTGCAATAATACATGCTTTCGTGGGTGAAAAACAACCACCTGCAGATAGTATTTTTAATTTGTTAAAAAAAGTTTGGGATAATACGCTTGCAGCCCAGTTGACAGTTTCGCCGGAATTTACTGTGTGTAATAAATGTAAGAAAATTAGTCGTGGTTTGCTTGATTGCTGTTCATATTGCCATGATAAGGATGTATATGGCATAACCAGGATTGTTGGCTATTATAGCAAAATCAATAATTGGAATAAAAACAAGATTGGAGAACTGAAAGATAGAAAGTCGGGAAAATACCAGATAGTATAAAAATACCTCAAAAAAGGATTATTAAATGAAGTTAAAAATATTTTGGAAAAAGGATTGTCCTAATTGTCCTGGAGCAAAAAAATATGGAAATATTTTGAAAGATAAACTTGAAGTGCAATACTGTAATATTGATACTGTGGATGGTTTGTCCGAAGCATGCATGTTCAACGTGATGAGTACTCCAAGTATAATTCTTATTGATAAAGATAACAATGAAATACAGGCCTGGAGGGGTGAGATTCCAAAAATTGAAAACATTAAAGGGAAAATATCAGAATACTGTGAAAAAGATTGAAATAAGAAAGATGATAAGAACATCTCTGATTGACTGGGAAGGAATGATTGTATCAACTCTATATGTAGGTGGATGTAATTTTCGGTGCCCGTTTTGTTATAATACTGATTTGGTAATTAAACCCAATAGCTTGCCGGTAATTTCTAAGAACAAAGTATTATCATTTCTTATAGAAAGGAAGTCTATTCTGGATGGAATATGCCTTAGCGGGGGAGAACCTACATTGTATAGTGACCTGACCTCTTTCTTAAAACAAATCAAGAGTTGTGGTTTTAGAATTAAGATAGACACAAATGGCAGTAATTCTGGTAGAATAAAAGAAATTATTGAACAAGACTTGGTTGATTATATTGCCATGGATGTTAAAAATTGTTTTAAAAATGATGCTTATACAAATACTATAGGCATTAATGATGAACAAGCAATAAAAGAAGTAAAAAATAGTATAGGTTTGCTTATAAATTCTGATATTGATTATGAATTCAGAACAACTGTTATTCCCGTTTTTCATGACACAGAAATAATTGAAAATATTGCCAGGGAGATAAAAGGAGCAAAAAAATATATACTGCAAAATTTTATTAAATCCGAACAGATGTTAGATCCCCGTTTAAAAGATGTAAAGGCTTACTCTGAAGAAAAAATGAAAGATATTGTAAAAAGGGTTAAACCCTATGTCCAGGAATGTAGAATTAGATAATTACTACCGAAATCAGCTAAGAAAAAAACTGAACTCTAAGCCGTATTATCCATAAAATTATTTGTTTTTATCAATATAACAATGCTATAATAATATTAAAGTGTTAAGTATTTGTTGGTTTATTTATCTACCCTAAGGTTAAAAATGTAATAACAACAATGGTGATATGCAGTATATTTTTTAGGAGGTAGGATTATTTAAAGTGACAAGTTCCTATAAATTCAATGTGATGTCTGCGCTAAAAATAAGTTATTTGATTAGATTAGTCAAAAACAGGGATTGAATAAAAATCATATCTCTGTTTTTTTATTATTAACTAGAATAGACTTTTAAAAGAAATTATTGTGAAAAATAAGAATAATTATGAGAGAGTAATTTCAAATGAGGATAAATGAACATCCAATTTTAGAATTTAAACACGGAAATAAAGTAAATTTTACCTTTGAGGGGAGAAAATTAGAGGGTTACAGTGATGAACCGATTGCGGCTGCCCTGGTTGCCTCTGGAATCAAGGTGTTAAGCTATAGCAGAAAGCTGAAACGTCCCCGCGGGTTCTTCTGTGCCATTGGAAAATGTTCATCGTGTTTGATGACTGTTAATGGCATTCCCAATGTCAGAACATGTGTTACCAGGTTAGAAGATGGAATAGTTGTAAATAGACAATAAAAAGAAGGTGAAATAGTGAGAGAGTACGATATTGTTATTGTAGGAGGGGGACCAGCAGGTTTAGCTGCAGCACTTACTGCTGCTTCTTGTGCTGCCAGGATCTTAGTAGTAGATGATGGACTCCAGTTAGGAGGGCAGCTTATCAAGCAGACCCATAAATTTTTCGGTTCCAGTGAACAGTTCGCCGGGATTAGAGGTATAGAGATAGCTGATAATTTTATAAAGAAGATAGGAGAATCCACATACATAGATATTTTAACCCAGGCTACCGCTACAGGCTATTATGAGGATGGTGTTCTAACAATATTGGAAGGCCTGAATGGTGATAGGCTTATCAAGGTTAAGCCCAGACGGCTAATTGTGGCAACAGGTGCTTCTGAAAATATGCTGTCTTTTATTAATAATGATTTGCCCGGAGTTTATGGCGCAGGCGCTGTTCAGACTTTAATGAATGTTTATGGTGTTGTCCCCGGCGAAAAGGTACTTATGGTCGGTGCCGGAAACATTGGTCTAATTGTAGCCTATCAATTAATGCAGGCCAAAATAAGGGTAGAGGCTATTGTAGAAGCTATGCCCTGCATCGGCGGATACTGGGTTCATGCCAGTAAAATAAGAAGATTAGGCGTTTCTATTTATACTTCCAGCACATTGAAAGAAGTAAGAGGAGAAGAGAAAGTAGAAAGTGCTACCATTTGTAACATTGACAGGAATTTTAGTTTTATTCCACAGACCGAAAAAGAGCTTGATGTTGATACTATTTGTTTGGCGGTAGGTCTTTCTCCTTTGTCTGAATTATTATGGCAGGCCGGATGTAAAATGGAATATATACCCGAGCTTTGTGGATATGTCGCTTTGCGTGATGAAAATATGAGAACCTCCTCTGAAACAATATATATTGCCGGAGATGTTACCGGAATTGAAGAGGCC
>CAZWUL010000019.1:0-21283 GCA_964636625.1 uncultured Atribacterota bacterium
TTGGAGAAGAGATCTCTCCTGTTATCTTCTTACAGGGTACGGTATTTGGTTGTCAAGATTGAAAATGATGTATTCTAATTCATTATTTTATATTTGTTAATGCAATTTAGTGATATCTTTATTCTGATTATATTATACAACATGGATGCTATAAATTCTTTTTTTTAGAAAGAGAAAAAAGAAAGCCCCTCAGCAAATGCTGAAGGGCTGGATTTACTGGCTCCCCGGGTAGGATTCGAACCTACAACCCTCCGGTTAACAGCCGGATGCTCCACCATTGAGCTACCGAGGAATAACGCAAAGTTTATTATAATCTATATTGCTGAAAAGGTCAATAAAAAATCATATGATTTTAAAACTTTATATTATTTTTGGGCTACTATTCACTATTTTTAATGAATTTCTAATCAAGGTAATCTCTTAATTTTTTACTACGACTGGGATGCCTTAACTTTCTAAGTGCCTTGGCTTCAATCTGTCTGATCCTCTCCCGGGTAACTCCAAACTCTCTGCCAACCTCTTCCAGGGTATGGGGATGCCCATCGGTTATCCCAAATCTTAATTCTAAAACCCGTTTTTCCCGTTGAGTTAATGTTTTCAGTACTCCGTCAAGCTGTTCCTTTAACAAAGTATGGGAAGCTATCTTGGGAGGAGCAGGCGAGTCTTCATCCTCTATAAAATCACCCAGATGACTATCATCTTCTTTACCAATCGGGCTTTCCAAAGACACCGGCTCTTGTGCAGTTTTGATTATTCCTTTAATTTTTTCCAGGGGAAGTTCCATTCTTTCAGCAATTTCTTCAATAGTCGGCTCTCGTCCCAGCTCCTGTAACAGATATCTTGAAACACGTACTAATTTATTTATCGTTTCAACCATGTGCACAGGCACACGGATAGTCCTTGCCTGATCTGCAATAGCTCGAGTAATTGCCTGTCTTATCCACCAGGTCGCATAGGTGCTAAACTTATACCCTCTTCTATAATCGAATTTTTCTACAGCACGTATTAATCCCATATTACCTTCCTGGATTAAATCCAGAAAAAGCATTCCTCTCCCAACATATCTTTTGGCAATACTCACTACTAATCTTAAATTAGACTGTACTAAGATTCTTTTGGCTTCTTCGTCTCCTGCCTCCATCCGTTTGGCTAATTCTATCTCTTCATCTGCACTTAACAATCTGATTTGGCCAATTTCTTTTAAATACATCTTCACCGGATCATCTAGCTCAAACCCCTTGCCGAGCACTATCTCAGTGGGTAGGTCTTTTTTTGAAATAACATCTATCCCTGTTTTTTTTGTTCTTCTTTTTTCTTCTGTAGTCTCTTCCTCTTCTTCTTTTTCTTCCTCGTCTACCACGTCTACTCCGGATCTGTTAAGGGCATCATACAAATCTTCTATTTTGTTAATATTGAGTATCTCGTCTTCCAGATAGTTTTCTATTTCCTGAAACGTAAGATAGCTTTTTTCTTTTCCTTTTTCGATCAAACCTTCTATTTTCTTTTTCTTTGCCATGAAAACAGCCCCTTTTTATGTGATAATTTATTCTTTTATTGTATCCAAATGTACCCAAATATTAATTATACAAGTGTCTTTATTTTATGCAAAATATTCTGATAATCCTGGAGAAGTTCCGGTTTAACTTCGTTATTTTCACTTTCCTCTTGTTTTATTTTTATCCTTATTGTGTTTAACTTTAATTGAAGTTGATACTTTTTGATTGCATTTATTGAGCGAATTATTGTTTCTTCATCGGAATGTACCACATCTTTAAAAACAATCTCTGATAATAATTTAATAATATTTTGATTTTCAAGCTGGTCAATTATTTTTTGAATATTTACCTTTTCTCCGTTTTCGAATAAGCCCTTGATAACAGAAACAATTTCTCTGTGTTCTTTATTTGTAAAGTCATTTATGTCTAATTCTGAAAGAATTTTTTCGATATTCCCGCTATCCTGCACCATGCTTCCTATTAATATTTTTTCTGCATTTATATGAGTTGATTCTGTAACATTTTTTGCTGATGTCGATATACTGGGAAGCGTCCGGTTCCCTCTTTGATAACGGCTTAGATCTTTAAACATAGTGTCTTCTTCCAATCCTAATCTTTCAGCAATTTTCTTTACTTCTGCATGTAATTCTAATTGACTATCAATATTAGCCAGATCATCAAAGAGTCCCCTTGCGATTGCTATTTTACCTTCGCTGCTGGCAGGATTATGCTGTTGTGTTAATATTTCTAATTTGTAATCAATTAAAGGTAATGATTTTTCGATAAGTCTGTCAAAGAAATCAGCACCTTTTTTTAATAATACATCAGCAGGATCACTGTCTGCCGGTAAAGATATTATTCTAATCTTAATTCCTGCTTTTTTTATTAAATTAAGGCTTCTCAGTGTGGCATTCTTGCCAGCCGTATCGGAATCAAAGGCAATTATGACCTCATCTGCATATCTTTTTAGTAAATCAATCTGCTGGGTAGTTAGGGCAGTACCCAATGAGCCAACTGTATTATCAAAACCATATTGATGAGCCATTAATACGTCTGTGTATCCTTCCATTATAATAACCTGATTTTTTTGTCTTATACCCATTCTTGCCTGGAATAACCCATATAAATTTTTTCCCTTGCTATAAACAGGAGTTTCCGGGGAATTGATGTATTTTGGTAAAGCGTCATCCAGTACTCTTCCACCGAAAGCAATAATCTTTCCCTGTAAATTTATAATTGGAAACATAACTCTATTTCTAAAATAATCAATCACATTTCCAGTTTTTCTACTTTTAACTGCTAAACCAGCCTTAAATAAATCAGTGGCTTTAAATTTTTTCTGTACTAGTATTTTTATTAGATGCTCATATCCCGGCAAGGCATAGCCGAGGTGAAACTTCTGAATTGTTTCCTTTTTAAAGTTACGTTCGGATAAATATTTAAGGGCTTTTTTACCATTTTGTTCATATAAAATTTTCTGGTAATAACTTGCTGAAATTTCATTCAAGCGTAGTATAGTTTCTCGCTCCCTATATAATTGGCTGTCCTGATTTTTAGGAGTTGGCAGTTGTACACCGGCTTTTTCTGCTAACATCTTAACTGCCTCCGGAAAGTTTAGCTTTTCCATTTTCATAATAAAGCTAAAAACATTACCGCCTTCCCCACAACCAAAACAATGAAATATTTGTTTTTCGCTGTCTACCATAAAAGAAGGAGTTTTTTCCTGATGAAAGGGACATAATCCTTTATGTCCCTTTCCACTAGGTTTTAAGGGCACATATTCTGAAATTATACCCACGATATCAACCCTATTTCTTATTTCATCTAATATTTCTTCAGAATATTTCACAATAGAAAGTCCTTTTTCGCTTGAATTATATAATTTCTTAAAGATATATGTCTTTAGATTTATGTTTAGCTATATATTTATTAACTTCCCCGTTATACTTAATTACAACAAAATGTCCTAAATACCCTTTTTTTATTTAACATTTTTAAAAATCATGTATATTAGAAAATTGATGGGCATTCTGATAGGAATGATTTTAATCTTTACAAATATTTGAAAATACAAGTAAATATCGCACCCTCAAAGCGTATGGCTTTAAGAACTCTAAAAAAGGTTTAACTTTTTGCTACTTTTTAGCTCTTTTCTCTTTCGCTTTTTTATTTATACTTTAACTCTGATATTGCTTAAGCAATATACTTACATCTTTGTAATTCAGGTAAAATATTGTCATCTATCTTATCTTTAATTTTTTATTGTAAAACCATTTTATTAAACCATTACTACCTTCTTAGAAAGTGGTTTTTTATGTTAAATAAAATACAACAATTTATGCTTATAAAAGTTAAAAAAGAGGTTCATAAACGTTGCTACTCTGTAACGTCCTGTCTACTTTGCCATACTTTCCGCCACCACCTGCCAGCAAAGATAATTTCCCTTCTCTGGCTGCGATAATATCTTTGGCAATTTTAAAACCAACTGCCTGACTTATCTCCTGGTAAGTTGCTTTGTGCAAAATATTCATTTCTGTGCCAAAATAAGCAAATAGTTTTTCTAATGTTTTTTTCCCAACTCCTGGAACAAAATCCAAGGCAACTTGGTGACAATAAGGAGCACGATGGGCAGGAGAAATGGAATCCCGACCAACAGATATATCAATAATTCTATCAAGCACACCCCTGGTAACCTTATTGCTTCCACATTTATCACAATGAAAAACCGGTGGAGGGCTGCTTGTTGTACTATTACAGTCTTCGCAATACGTACGATGATACTTACCAAGTTTGGGATCGAGGCCATAATTTTCAGCTACTTTTCTGCTATTTTCTCTTCTCAAGGCCATTAACAATTCCTTAAAAGAAGGTTTTTCGATATTTATTACATTATATTCACGACCAATCTTGGGAAGTGAATGGGCATCAGAATTAGTTAAATATGTAAAATTTTCAAGGTCTTTTAAATAATCTGCTAAAAACGTGTCTGCACTCAATCCCAATTCTACAGCAGGTATTTTTTCAATAGTTGCAGGTGTAAACATTTCAGTTAAACGAGCAACACAACTGCCAAATACACTTTTATATGGTGTAAAGATATGTGCAGGAATGACAACACCTCCGAAACTGTTGACCATATTAAAAAATTCCTGGGCAGTTATTCCACTATTCTGGGAACTTAAATTAAGGTTAGTTACTACACCTTTCATTTTTTTGCTAAATTCCCTGATATCAGCAAAAAAAGGGAAAAAAGCTATTTGGTGGGATAATCCTCCTTTTTTTTCTCTGGTTTCGATTTCTGACCCAAGTATAATTGTAACATTATCTCTATAGCGCAATCCACCGTCCTGCAGTTCTCTCATTTCTCCGCTATTCATTAGTTTCCCAATATCTTCAATGACTCTTGGGGATGCGCAATCTACAATTCCAACTATATCTATGCCTTTTCTGTTAAGGCATTCTCTGGCAATATTGGAAAAAGTCAGTCTTCGGGAAGCAGTCACCTTAACTGGCAAATCTTTGCTATCCCTGCCAATATGAACATGAAGGTCGACAAAATATTGTTTTTGCTTCTTATTCTGGTTCATCTATTTAACCACCACAATATTCCAACCAAAGTTTTAGCATCTTTTACTTGATTATTGTTTAATAACGAAGTAATTCTTTTTTTATCATACTCCATTACTTCGATAAATTCATCATGGTCAGTGTTAGTTTTTGTTTTTTTTAAGTTACAGGCATAAAAAAGGATCAATTTTTCACTGCAAAATCCAGGAGCTGAATAAAAATCATATATCTTTTCCCAGTTTTGTGCCTGGTAACCTGTTTCTTCTTCCAATTCACGCTTGGCGCAATTAATTATTTCTTCATTAGGCTCAAGAGTTCCAGCCGGGAGCTCCAGCAGCACATCTTCAATCGCCTTTCTAAATTGTTTAACCATGATAACTTTTTCTTTGCTATTCTGTGCCAGTATAACTACTGCTCCTGGATGGTCAATAATCTCTCGAGTGGATTTTTTCCCATTTGGGAGAGTAACTTCATCTTTCCTGAGATTAATTACTCTCCCGCTATAAATTCGTTCAGTTCTTATTGTTTTTTCTCTTAGGTATTCTGTATTCATTTTTTTATTATTTTTGGGTAACTATTTTTTCTCCTCTTTTTATTGCCTTTTTATTTAATTCAACTATTTTTTCTGATTTTTTCCCCAGGGTTTCTTCCAGTGCCCGTAATATTGTTTCGATTTTTACAGTTTTTCTTGCAGCTACATAAGCGCCCAGAGCTACCATGTTAGCCACTCTTAAATTCCCTAACTCATTGGCAATTTCATTAGCAGGAACCTTAAAGACCTGCACATCATTACGTTTAACATTTTGTGATATCAGGGATTCATTTAATATGATTGTACCACCCTTTTCAACCTCTGGCTCAAACTTATCTAAAGATGGTTTATTCATTGCAATTAAGGTTATAGGATTAGGAACTACAGGCGATGCTACTTCATCAGAAGATACAATAACTGTACAATTTGCCGTACCTCCACGCATTTCCGGTCCATATGAAGGCATCCAGGCTACTTTTTTTCCTTCCAGCATTCCTGCATAAGCAATAAGACGTCCCATCAGAAGAACACCCTGGCCGCCAAATCCGGCAATTATTACTTCATCTAACATTTTTAGGATACCTCCTCTGAATTTTTATACTCTCCCAGCGGGAAATAAGAAATCATCTTTTTGTCCAACCATTCATTGGCTTCTTTTGGACTAAGTCCCCAATTGGTAGGGCATGTAGACAAGATTTCAACCATCGAAAAACCCTTACCGTCTATTTGGAATTGGAATGCCTTTTTAATTGCCTTTTTAGCCCTTATGATATAGGCTGGTTTTGTTAAAGCTACCCTGGCGATATAACCCGGGGATTGCAATGTGGAAAGCAATTCACACATCCGGATGGGCATTCCCATCGTTTTTGCGTCACGTCCATAGGGTGAAGTCTGGGTAATTTGCCCCTCAAGCGTAGTAGGAGCCATCTGCCCACCGGTCATTCCGTAGATAGCATTATTGACAAATATAACTGTAATTTTTTCACCTCTATTGGCAGCATGGACTATCTCAGCAGTCCCAATTGAAGCAAGGTCACCATCGCCCTGATAGGAAAAAACAATATTATCCGGTTTAGCCCTTTTAATACCGGTTGCCGTTGCGGGTGCTCTTCCATGTGCTGCGCAAATCATATCACAATCAAAAAATAAATATGCAAAAACAGAACAACCTACCGGGGCAATACCAATGGTATCTTCTCTAATATTTAATTCATCAATTACCTCAGCAATCAAGCGATGTATAATTCCGTGATGACACCCCGGACAATAAGTAAAAGGTATATCAACTAAAGATTTTGGTCTGGAAAATACTTTATTCATAAAACTCTTTTCACCTCCAAATTTTTTCATCCACACAAACTTCCTTAATTTTAGTGAACAATCATTAAATATATATCACTTTAATATTTTTTTCACTTTACCAAGAATTTCTGCCGGAGATATCACAACACCTCCGGTTCTACCGTAAAAACTTACTTCTGCTTTTCCTTCTACAGATAGCCTTACATCTTCGAGCATCTGCCCTAAACTCATTTCACTAACCAAAATATGGTTTACTTTATCAGCATATTGATTGATAATTTTATAAGGGAATGGATACAGTGTTATTGGCCTTATCAATCCTATATTAATGCCTTCCTGTTTGCCCTTTTGGATAGTTGTCTTTGCAACCCTGGCGACCGTGCCATAGGCAACAATAACTATATCCGGGTTTTCCATATTTACCAGCTCATATTCAACCTCATCTTGCATTCTCTTATATTTTTCACCAATTTTATCAACTAATTTTTCCAACTCATTGGGATCCAGGTTAAATGGCACTACTTTTCTGGGCTCTCTACCCTTACAGGAACCTAAAGCCCAGTCTTCTTTTGAAGGGATTTTTTGTTTTATTTCTTTAAATTCAACTGGTTCCATCATTTGTCCTAACAAACCATCTGCCAATACCATAGCGGGATTTTTGTATTTATCTGCCAGATCAAATGCCTTAATTGTTAAATCGACTAATTCCTGAACTGATGAAGGTGCCAGTACAATAAGATGATAGTCCCCATGTCCTCCACCTTTGGTAGCCTGAAAATAATCTCCCTGGGCAGGCTGGATTGAACCTAAACCAGGCCCACCTCTTTGCATATTAACTACTACACAGGGCAATTCGGCACAGGCAATATAGGAAATACCCTCCTGTTTAAGGCTAATTCCAGGACTGGACGAGGAAGTCATTACTCTGCCACCTACAGCTGCTGTTCCATAAACCATATTAATAGCTGCTACTTCACTTTCCGCTTGTACAAAAGCAGCTCCATCAATTTTTAGCAACCTTTTTGCCATATATGCTGTTAATTCACTCTGAGGAGTTATAGGATATCCATAATAATAGCGACAACCAGCATGAATTGCAGCTTCACCGATTGCCTCATTGCCTTTCATTAATAATCTTTCTGCCATTGATAATCCTCCTTAATTTTTATAGTCCAAAATATTATTTATTACTTATAAACCTCGATAGCTACATCCGGGCAGGTCATAGCACAGAAAGCACACCCGGTACATTTCTCTGGATTTATCTGTTCGGCCGGATGATAACTTTTCTTATTGAAAGACTTGGACATGACTAAAATTTTCTGGGGACATACCAGTGTACACAATTCACAACCTTTACATTTTTCTCGGTCAATCACAACTCTCGCCATAAAAACCTCCTTTTTATTTTATTACTACTTCTAAATAAAGTTCTGATCAGTTGCTTTGTCCCAGGGTAATTCCATAAACCTTTTTATAAGAAAGATATTGTTCGATATTTTATCTTTAATCACCTGAGAATCTTTTATTTTTTGAAATATTGTTTTTTCTATGACTAAAAACCTTATTGGCAATCTTAATTTTGCTGAAGTTTCTCTTACTATTTCGTGACCTTTGATAAGCAAATCCAAATCGGTTTTTAAGCCAAGGTTAGGATTACTTATCAGGCCATTCACCTTTAAACGCGAGGAAAGCTCAATTTCTTTTAACATTGTTTTTATTTCTTCATATGTTCTGGTAAACGGTCGATATGGATTAATGACTAAGTTCATCTGATAGTTTAGATCCTTTAAAACTGGGTTAAAGCTTGCCAGAGATCTGGCTCCAACATCATCTCCACCAACATCCAGTATTAACATTTTGTTTGAGTTTTGCATTACTCCTTTTATTTCCGGAGATATTAAGGGTATATCAGCCATAGACAATTTTCCCGGTGGAGCAATTACTTTGATACCCTGTTTCTTTAATTCTTCTCTCTTTTCTCTGGAACGGAAATAAGGATTTACGATATCCAAATCTACAATTACAGCTTGATTGTTTTTCTCTGCTATTTTCAAAGAGTGATTAATTGCTATTTCAGTCTTTCCACTACCAAAGCTTCCGGTATAAATAATAATCTCATCATTCAATAGACTTTTTCATCCTCCTCTCCTGAGAGAACCCGAAGGGCTCCCTTACATAATGAAAACATTTCTTCCTCTCCAGGATAAACCATGACTAAAGAAATAAAACTAACCCTGTCTTTTATCATTTCCACAAATTTAGTAGAATGGGAAATACCGCCAGTTAATACAATTGCGTCCACATTTCCTTTAAGAACAGTTGCTCCCTGCCCGATTTCTTTAGCAATCTGATAAGCCATCGCTTCTAATAATAGTTTTGATTTACTATCATTACTTTCAGCTTTTTTCAATACCTTTTGAACATTATTAGTTTTTAGATAGGCTACCAATCCGCCTTTTCCCTTAATCATGGTCATTATTTGATTTTTAGTATATTTTCCTGAAAAACATAATTTTACCAGATCGCCTACTGGAATCGTGCCACTTCTTTCAGGTGAAAATGGGCCTTCTCCGTTTAAGGCATTATTAACATCAATTACTCTTCCTTTAGAGTGGACCCCAACAGATATTCCACCTCCCATGTGTACAATTATCAGATTGGATTCCTGATAAGGCTTCCCCAAATCCTGGGCTGCCTTTCGGGCAACAGCTTTTTGATTTAAAGCATGAAAAATACTTTTTCTCGGTAATTCCGGAATACCTGATATGCGGGCAACATCTTCCATCTCATCCACTACTACCGGATCAACTATATAGGCAGGAATGGATGTTTTTTTAGCAATTTTACAGGCCAAAACAGCTCCTAAATTGGAGGCATGCTCACCGTATTTTCCCTTTTTTAAATGGTTCAGCATTTTCTCATTGACGAGATATGCTCCACTCTCTAATGGCCTTAACAAACCTCCTCTACCTACAACAGCATCAATGCTTTTTAACTCAATTTTTTGTTTTTTTAAAAATTCCAATATAATATTTAATCTAAACTCATACTGGTCAATTATGTGTTTAAAAGAAGAAAGCATTTTACTGGAATGGTAGATTGTTTCCTGAAATAATGTTTCTTCGTTTTTAAACAGAGATATTTTTGTAGATGTTGAACCCGGGTTAATAACCAGGATATGAAAAACATTATTCAAAGATATCTCCTCCCAACATTTTTTATATTTTTAGCTATTCTGTCTCACGCTCATTAATATACCCAGGGCAATTGATCTCACCTTGGATATTGCCGTGTCAGAACGAGAAACCAGAACCACCGGTGAGGTTGTTCCAAGTAATACGCCAGCTGGTTCGGCTTCAGCCAGATAGACCAGGCTTTTTGCAAAGATATTACCTGATTCTATTTCCGGAACCAAAACAGCATCTACCTCCCCGCTTACCTCCGAAGATATTCCCTTGTGCAGTGCTGCCTTTTTAGATATGGCATTATCAAATGCTAATGGCCCATCTACTACCCCATCAGTAATCTGTCCTCTCTGTGCCATCTTTGATAAACAGGCAGCATCAATAGTAGCCTGCATATTAGGATTGACCAGTTCTACAGCCGCTAAAGCTGCTATTTTGGGTTCATTAATTTCTAGTGAGTGACAAAAATCAATTACATTTTGTACAATTTGTACTTTTTGTTCTAAAGTTGGGGCAATATTCATAGCACCATCGGTCATAGTAATGAGCTTGCCATAATTTTTTAATTTTAATACATAAGCATGACTCAATAAGCGCTGTGTTCTAAGACCAATATCTTTATCTAAAACAGCCTTCAATATTCGTGCGGTTCCTAACATTCCCTTCATTAATAAATCTGCTTTTTTCTCCCTGACAAGTTTAACTGCTGTTCTGGCAGCTTCAGTTTTATCTTTTTTGTCGATAAATTCGTATTTTTCGAGGTTAATATTTAACTTTTTACATACTGCTATTGTCTCACCTTTATCGCCAACTAGAATGCCATCAACTAAACCCTTTTGCCTGGCTTGTTCTACTGCATCCATAACATCTTCAGCCTGTGATACTGCAACAGAGAGTTTTTTTGGTCCATATTGGCAGGCTCTTTCTATAACTTCATCAAATGTTTTCAGCATTTTCAGTCACCTCACCTGATTATTAAAAAAGTTATTTTATTTATCTAAGAATTAAACTCGATATTCTCTTGCTTTTTCTTGTCCGTTTAGAACCCGGATAGCACCCTGAGCAAGTGCCTTCATTTCTTCACTGCCTGGATAGGTAATTATCGGAGCAATAAATTCAACTCTATCTTTTATCCAATTTACAAAAGTTTTCCCTAAGGCACCTTTATCTCCTGCGCCATTTCCGGTGATTACAATATAGTCCACTTCGCCCTTAAGAACTGTTGCCATTTCTCCTATGCATTTGGCAATTTGATAGGCCATTGCCTGATAAATCAATTCAGCCTTCTTGTCACCTTCAGAAATAGCTTTCTCTACTTCCAAGGTGTTGTTGGTTCCAAGATAAGCTACTATCCCTCCACCTCCTATTATTTTTTTATACATTTCTTTTAAGGTATATTTACCTGAATAACAAATATCAATAAGTGCTTTTGCAGGCAGGGTACCAGTACGCTCGGGAGAAAATGGTCCTTCACTGCTTGCATTATTTACATCTATCATTTTTCCTTTTCTATGGGCACTTACAGTGATTCCACCCCCCAGGTGGATTACTATGAGATTCAGGTGTTCATAAGGTTTTTCAACCTCTTTAGCCAGTCTTTTAGCTGCAGCCTTAACGCTAAGGGCATGGGACAAGCTTTCCCTTTCAATTTCAGGCATTCCAGAAATTCTGGCAAGGGGATCCAGTTCATCAACAGCTACTGGATCAACAATAAATGATGGAACATTAATTTTCTGTGCTAAATCATTGGCTATTTTTGCACCTAAATTGGAAGCATGCTCTATTCGTGGTCTTTCTCTCAATTCCTCCAGCATTAATTCATTTATTCTATAAGTCCCGCTCTGCAGGGGGCTTAATACTCCTCCTCGACCAACAATAGCATCAAAGTTTTTAATATCTAAACCTTCTTCTTTTAAAATTTGGAGGATAACATTTTCCCTAAACTGATTCTGTTCAATTAGTTGTTTAAATTTTTTTAAGTCGTCTGTACTATGACGCACTGTTTTTGAAAATTTTTCTATTTCATTTTCATAAACTGCTATGGCTGTAGATGTCGAACCAGGATTAATAACCAGTATTTTATATTGTCTTTTTTCCTTGCTCATAGTCTCCTCCTGATATTTTATCTATTTCTTCTACTTAAAATATTAAGCAATTTTTATGCCATAATATTAAAAATATATTTTACTAAAAAATAAAAAAGACCTCTCTTTGGGAAAGGCCTTTCAATAATAAGCATTTTCTTGTATTCCATTATTATTTGATGGTTGGATTTTTAAAATTCTTTTTTCGAATAAAGAAAGATTATTTTATAAATAGTTATTTATTTTGCAAGCAATTGCAATAATTTGCAAATATATTCATAAGAAGCAATAGTCATTAACTATTTAATGTTTTGCGCAACAGAGAAAAAAGCAGATTTTTTGTATTTAAAATCCAATATTTTTAATCGGATTGAAATTCATAATGTTTTTTAATTTCATATTTACGCATTTTATAATATAATGTCCTGCTACTTATGCCTAAATATTCAGCACTTTTTTGGCAGTCTCCATTAAAATCTTTTAATACCTTTATAATTGCATCTTTTTCCGCTTCTTTTTTTAGACTTTGTAAACTTTTTCTTTTTTGCTTAGTAGTATAGGCATTGCCCTCAACCCGTATATTGGTTTCTTCTGCTGGTATTTTCTGTTTTGTCAGGCTAATAAATTCGGGAATATGATTTGGATTCAAAATATCTTCAGTTAATTTCATATTAATAACTGCTCTTTCAATAACATTTTCCAGTTCCCTAATATTGCCTGGCCATGAGTAATTTAACAATATTTTTATAACCTCTGGCGAAACTCCTTTAATATTTCGCCCGAATTCCTGATTACATTTTCTAATAATATTTTTGGCCAAAAGGCTTAAATCTTCTTTTCTATTTCTTAATGGTGGTATAAATATCGGGATAACATACAGTCTATAGTATAAATCTTCACGAAACTCTCCGTTTTTAACGGCATCCTCCAGATTAATATTGGTAGCAGAAATAATGCGTACATCTATATCAATAGGCTCATTCCCACCAACCCTGACAATTTCTTTTTCCTGTAATACTCTCAATAATTTTGCCTGTAAGTTCATACTCATCATTCCAATTTCATCCAAAAATATAGTTCCCCGGTCAGCTTCTTCAAAAAGGCCTTTTCTTCCTTTTTTGCTGGCACCTGTAAAAGCACCGCCTTCATAACCAAAAAGCTCGCTCTCCAGGAGTGTTTCAGTCAAAGCAGAACAATTAACGCGAATAAACTGCCTGTTCCTTCTATCGCTTTTATTATGTATTGCATGGGCAAATAATTCTTTTCCTGTTCCGCTTTCACCATGGAGCAAAACAGTTGCTGGAGTAGAAGCGGCTTTAATTGCCTGCTCTTTAGCTATAATCATTGCTCTGCTCTTGCCAACTATATCATCAAAAGTATATTTTGCTTCGAGATGACGAACTCTTTTTTTAACGCGGTTTAATTCGTCTGTAAGGTTCCTTATTTCTGATAAATCATGAATAACAGCAACACTGCCCCTTAATTCACCATCTACAATAACAGGTGCAACATTTACCAGAACATCTCTTTTTTTAGGACCAACTTTCATCCTGACACCGTGGACTGGTTTTTTGGTTTTCAATACCTTCATATGCATACTCTCTCCCTCAGCTATATCTATACTGGAGGATTTTCCAAGCACATCTTGTTCTGTTAATCCAATTAGCCTGGTATAGGCATCATTAACCAAGGTGTGGACTCCTTTTTCGTTAACAACAGAAATAGCGTCATCAGTAGAATTAATGATTGCCTTAAGAGTACTAAGTATCTCTTTTTGCTTTTTTATTACAGCAAGAAGCTCCCTATTGATTTTTTCACTCTTGTTTCTCATTTTTTAAAGTTTCCTTCCCGTAAAGCATCTCTCGGGCATGTTCAAGACTTATCGAACCATACTGCTCACCATCTATCATCCTTGCTATTTCATCAAGCTGCTCATTTCCACGTAAAGATTTTAACTGTACAGTTGTCTTGTTATTCTCCACATGTTTGTTTATATAAAGATGCCTATGTGCCCTACAGGCAATTTGGGGTAAATGCGTAACTGCAATAACCTGATGATTGTGGGATATTTTTGCTAGTTTTGCTGCGATTACTTCCCCTAATCGAGCCCCAACTCCGCTATCAATTTCGTCAAAAATCATTGTTGGGATTTCATCGGCTTTACTTAAAATTGATTTTAACCCAAGCATTATTCTGGAAACCTCTCCACCTGAAATAATGTCAGCAAGGGGTTTTTCTTTTTCACCGGCATTAGAGGCGATAAAGAATTCTACCTTATCAATTCCTCGGGAGGTAATTCTATAGAATTTATCCTTAATTTTAACTCCACTTTTATCTTCTTTTTGAGTAATTTGAATGATAAATTTGCAATTTTTCATACTTAATTCATTTAATTCCTCTACTATCTCTTTTTCCAATCTCTCAGCAATAAGCAGTCTTTGGCTGTTCAACTCTTGAGATAGTTCAGCTAATTTTTCTTCATTTTCTTCTATTTCAGTCGTTAATATTTTAATTTTTTCCTGAACATCTTCAATGCTGCCTAATTGTTTTTGCAGTGTGTCTCTATAAATTAATATATCATTTAAATCTGAACCATATTTCTTTTTAAGGTGATTGATTAAATCCAAACGGCTTTCGAATTCCTGTAATTGCTGAGAATCAAAATCGATTCTGTCTTTATATTCAATGATTCGATCTGCCACATCTTCAACTTTGAATTGCATATCCAGCAGTTCATCTTTGATATGTTCTATCTCTTTGTCCAATTTTGCAATGTTATTAAAATAGCTAATCAGGCGAACAAAAGTATCTCTGATAGAAGGCTCTCCTTCTTCTCCTCCTTCATATAAAGCAAGGGAGGCCATTTCCATAATATCTTTTATTTTAACAGTATTCCGGATAATATTGATTTTATTTTCTAAATCTTCATCCTCTTTGTCCTTTAATCTGGCGTTATCAATCTCGCGTAGCTGAAATAACAAATAATCTCTTTTTGATAAATTTTCAGCCCTGCTTTTTAAGAGGTTATGTAATAGACTGGTTTTTGACTGCCATTGTAAATAATATTTAGATAATTCAGCTCGTTTTTGCAAAAAAGATGCTCCTCCCAGGTTATCGATAAAATCAATATGGCTACCTGGGTCTAACAAAGATTGATGGCTGTGCTGGCCATGTAAATCAATTAAATAATTCCCAATTTCCTGTAGAATTGATAAGGACACCAGGTGATTATTGACCCAGCATTTATTTTTTTTCCTACTATGTAACTGCCTCCTGATTATTAGCTGATTATCAGAAGTAATATCTTCGTATTTCTTTAATTCATTTAATTGTCTTTTAGATATTTGCTCCAGGTTAAAAAGGGCTTCTACTTCTAAAAAATCTGCACTACTTTTTATCAAGTTGTTATTGGCTGTACTTCCCAAAATTACACTTATTGCTTCAATGATAATTGACTTACCGGCTCCTGTCTCACCGGTAATCACATTCAGCCCGTTTTCGAATTCAATATTCAATTCATCAATAAGGGCAAAATTCTTCACCCTTAGATAAGAAATCATTTTTTAGATCCACCACTAGTTTTCATAAATTTCTTCCTATTTTTTCAGGAAATAACTCTTCCGCTCCATTTTAATTTCTTTCTTAAAACCCCATAAAAACTTTTTTCTGGAAAAGTTACTAATCTGGTTTTATGTCTGGACTTCTTAATAGTTAGAATATCATTTTCCTCTAAATCAATTCCTTGCTGACCATCAACTGTCAGCATTACATCTTCTCCTTTTGATAATACAATAATTTTTATGGTATTTTTATGGTTAATTACCAGAGAACGTGCTGAAAGAGTATGGGGACAAATAGGCGTAATAATCATTGTTTTCATGCCCGGGTAAACTATTGGACCGCCGGCAGAGAGAGAATAAGCGGTGGAGCCTGTTGAAGTCGAAATAACAAGGCCATCTGCTGAATAATGTATTACGTACTCATTATTAATATATGTCTCAACATGTATAAGCCTGGCGAATAGTTTTTTTGCAACTACAATATCATTAAGACAATAAAAAGGTTTTATTTTTTTATTTTTCCTTGATATGTGCCCGGATAGCATCATCCTCTCCTCAAGTTGATATGACCCTTCCAGAATCATATTTAAATATTTGCTTAATTCTTGTACCCCTATTTGAGTTAAAAACCCCAAACCTCCTAGATTTATTCCACAAATAGGAATTCCCTTTACTGATACGAGACGGGCAGCCCTTAAGAGTGTTCCATCTCCTCCCAATGAAAAAACCATATCTATATTATTATATGGTGGAGAAAATATACTTATGCCTTTTATATCACTGAGATATTTAATAATTTCTGCAGAAACAAAAATTTTAACATTTTTTTCTCTTAAATAATGAATTAATTTTTGGGTTATTTCTAAACATTTATCTTTTTCATTATTAACAATTAATCCGACTTTTTTAATCTCCATTAATTTCTCCTTAGCTTAAAAAGTAAACAGCCAGTAATGCCAGTAAGGCCCCTAAAAAGAAATACATGATATTCTCTATCCATTTTGACTGAAAATAAGGTAGTAAAAATTTCACTTCGGTAAATTTTTTACTATCCATGTCAAAAAGTATTATGCCACAAGCTTGGTAGGCCAGAAAATATTCCAATAATTGTCTTCTTGTTTCTCTGTTAGTAATTTTGCTATTTTTTCTACCACTTTTAACCTCAACGACATACTTTTGACCGCCCTTTTTCACTAAAAAATCAGTTCTAATCAAATAACGATGACTTGTTTTCCCGGTTTTTATAATTAATGGCCTGCTTTGTTGTTTTTCAATAATATGGAATCCCTTTCTTTTAAGCCATATTTCTGCCTTCTTTTCAGCTCTTTTACTACTGAATGACCTGCACTTGGCTTTTTGGTAATTTAGATAATTTCTTATTTTAAGATATAGAACTAAAGATAAGAGCCCCCCGGCCAGAAAAAAGATAACTATTAAAAATAGGTTATTATTAATGTCTAATAAAAACAATGATACTACTCCTGAAAGGAGTTGATAATGTAGTAATAATTATTGATTTTTTTTAAAAAAATATTTATGTGCTGCTTTAACCTTATCGTGTATCAAATTTGTACCAATATTAAAATTATTATGTTGATTTTTACTTAGATAAACAAGGTATTCAATATTTCCAGGAGAATTTTTAATAGGTGAAAATGTCATATCTATTAGGGTATAATAACCTTTCATTTCTTTTATCAATTTCTCTATTATCTCCTGGTGAATTACCGGGTTATCAACAATTCCGCCTTTTTTAACATTTTCTCTTCCGGCTTCGAATTGCGGTTTTACCAGGGCAATAACTTTTCCTTCTGGTTTTAACAGTTCTGCTACTACTGGTAACACCTTAGATAGAGAGATAAAAGAAACATCAACCGTTGCCAGATCAAACTTTATCTCGAAATTATTTTTAGTAAGATGTCTCACATTTGTTTTTTCCATATTGACGATTCGTTTATCATTCCGCAGGGTCCAGTCAAGCTGTCCATAGCCAACATCAATACAATAAACCTGCTTAGCTCCATGCTGCAACAAGCAATCGGTAAAACCACCTGTGGAAGCGCCTATATCAATAACAGTCAAATTCTCGATCAGAAGATTGAATACCTTTAAGGCTTTTTCCAGCTTAAGACCACCTCTGCTTATATATCGATTTTCATCTTTTTCAATTATCAGCCGACTGTCAATATTGCATCTTGTTCCTGCTTTATTTATTTTTTCCCCATCAACCAAGACCAGATTGGCCATAATGTATCTTTTAGCTTTTTCTCTCGATTCTACAATTTTTCTGTCTACTAATAATTTATCTAATCGTTCTTTTTTTATCATATTTGATTTTTTATTATACCCTAGTTATCTTTGAAGCCATTGGTCATCTCTTTCCAAGGGGATAGAAGTATCTACATGGCCTACTAATGTTTCACCACTGTTCCCATCAACCAGCAATTGCACCTTGTCAATATCCGGGAAAGATGTCAGAGTCATTACGATTGAATAGATTGTTAATAATTCTCCAGTGCTGCCCCCTGGATGATTCTTAATCACTTCAGATGATAAGTCAATATAAGCTATCCTGTCACTGACGTACAATCCATTAACTTTAGTGGCTTGTGGTACGGTAGGATAAAGCCTGCTGTTATCGGGTCCTTTTATTAACTCCTCTATTGCCAGTTTTGCTGGATAATCTGTCAATAGAATCGTTCTTGATTCAGGCACAAGAAATTGAGCATTTTCATCAGAAAAATAGAGTGTTACCTTAGCTTCTTTAATCTCAACAGCTGGTTCCTCCTTTATTTCCTCTGGTGTTATTTCAATAATTTGCTCTCCTCGCCAAATAGGTAAAATAAATTTCTGTACCAGGAATATTATTACAAATAGCAAAATTATTAATAATATTAAATTGAAAATACTTTTAAAGAATTTATTTTTCTTTTTCTTCCTTCTTGCCATCTTGCCCTCTATTTATATATTTTCAGGCATCTCTTTAACATATTCCTTGATTCCTTGACTAAGTGCCTGCGCTATTTTTGCTTTGAATTCTGGGGTCTTTAATAATTTTTCTTCATTCGGGTTACTTATGAAACCCACTTCTACTAATACTGCTGCCATGTTCACTCCTTTTAAAACAATAAAAGGAGCTTGTTTTACTCCCCTATTTTCTAGACCTGTGTGTTGGACCAGTCTTTTTTGAACTATATCAGCCAGATCAAGGCTAAATCCTATGCTCGCGCTTTCTTCCAAATCAGCAATAATCTGATTTAGAATGTTATCCTCGTAATGGTGATATTGGCTAGCTTTGTTTTCCCTATCGGCAACATCCCTTGCAGATGCACCAATATAACGGGAATTTAAAACATAAGTTTCTACGCCCCTGGCTGTTGGGGAACCTTTTTGCATTGCTGAATTTATATGGATACTTATAAAAACATCAGCTTTTCTTTGCAAAGCCATCAGGGGTCTACTTTCTAAAGGTACGGTAACATCCTTATCTCTTGTCAGATAAACAGTAAAACCATCATTATTTAACAAATTTCTAAGTTTTAAGGCTATATCAAGAACAACATCTTTTTCTTTTAATCCGCTAGGGCCAATAGCACCAGGTTGAGAACCTCCATGCCCCGGGTCAATAACTATTATGTATTTACCATTTTCTTCAGAGGCTATAGATTCCGGCAGGGTTTCAGGAATTGTTTCAGTTGAAAGCGATGGCAATGCAACAGATTCTGTTTTTCTTTCAGGCTGTGCAATTCCCTGTGGTGCATAAACATCCAAAACAATTCGTTGTGGTGAAGATAATTCAAAAACATCATAGTCATTCTTATTTTTTAAGTCTGCAACAATTCGAACGGTATCGAGATTAAATTGTCCAGTCCTGACCCTGTTGACCAGTAAGTCATCTATCAAAACCTCTTTTTGTCCGGAATCAAGCTTGCTAATTGAGGCATCAATATCAATTACAACTCTTTCAGGGGCACTTAAAGTCAAAACATTGTATGCTGTTTTCTCTGATAAATCAACCACAATACGGGTCTTATCAGGATGAGTGTAATCTCTGATACCTGTAACAAAAGGACGTTTTCTATCAATACTAAGCTTATTCGAATTTTCATCCCAATCTGCTTCTATATCCATTAACAAGGAAACAACCTCTAAAGGAATCATTACCCTGTCTTGAATAATACCAGGTGCATTTTCCAGTGCCACATTTTTCCCGTTAACTTCAGCTTCGGGAACATCCATGACAACGCTAACTTGCCTATCGCTCATGGTTATACTTAATAATTTCAAAGCGGGAAACCAGGTAATCCTCCCACCTAGTCCCTCGACAATATCACGAGCTGGGAGATACACTCGACCATTAGCAATAACTGGTGGCACCTCTGTATGCAAAGGATTGCCATCCAAAAAAACTGATATTTTATTCTGTTGAGCTATTGCTAGACTACTTGAAACGAGAACAGCCATTATAAAAATAAAAAAAATGTAATAAATATGATTTCGCTTTTTATTTTCATCAATCAAATTTTCTTATCCTCCTGAACCAGATATCGATACATTACAACCTTTAAAGTGGCTGCAAGGGGAATAGCATACAATACACCTAAAAAGCCTAGGAGACCTCCAAATGTAAGCATTGCAAAAATAATAGTAAGTGGGTGTAATCCTAATTCTTTTCCTAAAATCTTTGGGTTTAACCATATGGCCTCAATTTGGTTCACTCCTACAAATAAAATAGTAATGAGTATAAAAATTGACCAGGGTCTTCCTATAACAAAAAACAGTGCAATAACCCATCCCACAATTGGACCCAGATAAGGAATAAAATTTAAAATTCCTGAAATCAATCCAATAATAAGGTAAAACTTAATCTGCAAAACATAGAGACCTAAAGTTATCAGGGCACCAACTATAAAACACACTATCAATCTACCGCGTATAAAATTACTTAATATCCTGTCAATTTCAATTACTATTTCGCGAAAATCGTCTTTGTTCTCACGTGAAACAAATATTAAAAGATTGTCCTTGAATAATTCCAAATCAATCAGCAAGTAATACAAAATTATAGGAATTACAATGACACCAAATCCAAATTTTGTTACAAAAGAAGATAATTCAAATATCGCATTTCTGGAAAAAGTTAATAGTCCACTTTGTATCTCTTCAAAGATATTTTGAAGGATAGTTTCTAAGTTAGTAGTATCTTCCAGCCAATCAAAAATAAACTCAAAGGATAATAATAATTCTTGTAACCCTGATATTAAGCCTGGTATTTCACGGTATAATTGATTTAATTCACTAATTGTATTAGGAATGAGAAAAAATATTGCCAGAACAGCAAAAGCAATAATAATAGCAAAGATAACCAATATTGCTAATGTTTTTGAAATCCTGGTTCGTAGCAAAAAACGATAGAGTGGCCCGAAAAAATAAGCCAGAAATAAAGCCAGGCTAAAATATATCAAAATTAGTCCTAAACGGTGTGCAATAAAGCAAAATAATACTATTCCAATGAAAAGCTGTAAAATAAATTTGCTTTCCCTATCTTTTATTA
>CAZWUL010000020.1:0-20543 GCA_964636625.1 uncultured Atribacterota bacterium
TATTCATGAAAAAGGATTCAGATAAAATTTGGCTGGGAAAGACATAATTATTTATCTATTTATAATTTCAGACGGCTTTCTATTTTTCATTACTGGAATACTTTTTGTATCTTTCATAATCAGCTTCCCGGCATTCTAATTTAATAAGCGTCCCGTTCTTTTGATGAATTGCTGATTTTATATAGGCATTGTCATTTAAATATGATATCAAATTGCCTTTTTCATAGGGTATAAGCATACT
This sequence comes from uncultured Atribacterota bacterium, assembly GCA_964636625.1. GTDB lineage: Bacteria > Atribacterota > Phoenicimicrobiia > Phoenicimicrobiales > Stramentimicrobiaceae > CAZWUL01. The sequence continues at coordinate 242 of CAZWUL010000020.1, forward strand.
GCATTTAACGTAATGGCTAAATATTTTTTCTGAAATTATTTTAATCAATGCGTCTATTCCAATCCTTTTCTTTGCAGAAATATATAGTTTATCTTTTCCCACTATAGGCATCCTGAGCGTTGTCAAGTCCGTTTTATTATATACATAAATAGAGGGAATACCATCGGCTCCTATTTGTTGTAAAGTTTTTTCTGTTATTTCTATTTGTTGCTCATGATTTTGTGCTGAAACATCTATAACATGCAATAATAAATCTGCTGTACTGACTTCTTCAAGAGTAGAACGGAATGCCTTAACCAGGTCATGCGGTAATTTATTTACAAAACCAACTGTGTCCAACAAAAGAAAACTCCTTTTATCAGATAAAATTATATTCCTGGCAGTGGTATCCAATGATGCGAATAGAATATTTTTTGCCAATACCTTTTTTCTTTCTGCTTTACTGAGATGCCCTATTATGGTATTCATTAACGTAGATTTCCCTGAATTAGTATATCCAACCAGGGCAACAGATGGTAATCCAGCTTTTTTTCTTTTCTTACGTTGTGTTTGGCGTTCGCTTTTGAGTAGCTCTAGCTTTTTATTAAGTGCAGATATTTTCTTTTCGATTTTTCTCCGGTCAAGCTCTAAAGCCTTTTCTCCTGAACCCCGGGTTGTCGTGCCAACACCACCTGTCTGCTGACTGAGAGACTCTTTTAGTCCGATAAGTCGTGGCAACATATATTGCAAATGGGCCACTTCAACCTGAATTTTTGCCTCTTTTGTTTTTGCTCTTCGGGCAAATATTTCTAGAATAAGCCCTGTTCTGTCCATTATTTCAGATTCCAGTACCCTGCTGAGATTCCTAAGCTGTGTTGGTGATAGCTCATTATCAAAGATTATTACATTTGAATTAGTTTCTTCCATTAATAATCTTAATTCCTCAAGCTTGCCAGCGCCAATACAAAAAGTTCGGTTGTAATTTTTTAAATTCTGCACAATCTCCCCTGTTATTTCAAACTCACAAGCTATAGCTAAATTTTTTAATTCATCCATTGATTCTCTGAAATTATACCCGCTGTTGACATTTACACCTGCCAGCAGGGCTTTTACTTTTTCAAAATTCATATTTAACTCACCTGCATATTAATTAATCACAATCTATCTTATTTTGAATATCTCTAATAAAATATCACTTAATGTTGTTATTATCAATAATACATATTCTATGTCTCGGTGCAAGTTAGTAATTAGTCTCCTATTTTTTTAATACCGGTGATATTCATCTATAAAAAATAGCTAACCTGCCCTGAGATATTGTGTTATAGTGTATGTAAGTAATTATATATTAATTACCCATTCTATTTATTGGTAGCACATTAGACTTTCAGTACCATAAAAAATACTGAAAATGGCTTTAAATAAAAGGTGGTTTTTCTATTCATGAATAAAAAATCTTTAAACGGAAAAAATATTGCCATAGTCATAAACCCATCATCAGGGCAAGAATTTCCCATTCTCGCCAGGCTAAACAAATTTTTCAGTGAATACAATGCCAGCTGGGACATTTTTGTTACAAAAAGGAGTAGCAATAGATTTAATTTCAAAAAATATGACATTATTGTTGTTTATGGAGGAGACGGTACCTTTACCGATATAGCAAGACAGGCTAAAGAAAAACCAATTTTAATGCTGCACGGTGGAACGGCTAACACTATCCCTAAGGACCTGGATATTCCAGCTAAAATAGATGAAGCATTAAAGCTTTTAGCTAATGGGAAAATCAGGAAGATGGATGTTATTCTGGCTAATAGAAAAAAATGTTTTTTTAAAGTAGCTGTCGGTTCCTACATCAAGGAATATCATGACATATCCCGGGAAGATAAAGATAAAATGGGTTATTTTGCATACATATATAAGCTGCTGGAAGATTCAGCAAATGACAAAAAAATTAAATTCAAAATTACTATAGATAAAAGAATAAAAAAGGTTGAATGCCAGTTGCTGGCTATTGCAAACAATGCTGGTTTTGGAATTGAAGGCCTAAAAGTTCATCCTGACATTTCTGCCTTTGATGGTAAGCTAGACCTGTTATTGCTAAAAAATACCAAAATCACTACATTGTCAGAAATTGCTTTCAGCTCAATTTTAAATAAGAGCCCTGTATCGATGGTTCATAAAAAAATTAAGGATATCACTATTGAATCTGATAAAAAACTTCTCTGGCTTTTTGATGAAGAATATTATGAACTAAAGAAAGTTAGAATTAAGGTACAGCCGGGAAATATTTCAGTAATTGTTCCTAAGGGGTAACATGTATTTGGCTATCTATTAAAAATTCCTTTAATTAGTTGCCTAAAATATATTTATTTTCTATTATACTTTTCAGAGTCTTGCAATTAGTGAATTTTATAACATTTATTCCTATTTTCCGGGCAGCCCCAATATTTTCTTCAGAATCATCCACAAACAATACCTGGTATGGCTTTGCATTCAAAGATTGTAAACAAATACCATATATTTTAAAATCTGGCTTGGCTACTTTTACTTCACATGATAAGATTTTTGCTTTAAAGAAATCAAACCAATAAAGGTGAGATATTTCTCTTAAGGTATCATAAGTCATATTTGATAATAATCCTAATGTAACCATGTCATTGATTGCTCGAATATATTCAATTGTTTCCTGATTGATATCCAGCCAGCTCTTAATATCATATTCAATTAATCTATCTAAGTCTTTTTGATCAACTTTTTTATCTATCAATTCGACTGTCTTCTGCCAATATGTATTCACATCAATTATTCCTGAATCATAATCTCTCCTTTGGGCAGTGTAGAGTGATTCAAATTCAGTTACTGGAATATTTAAAATCCGGCACATTTTTTTAACAATCTTTTCATTTTGTTTTTTACTGATTACTCCCCCGAAGTCAAAAACCACATATCCTATTTTCTTCAATTAAGCCTCCTGTTGAAAACGTTGCTAACTAAAATAATTTTTGTTCATGCTATATCAATTTTAATATAAATTCTAACATTTATAAAATAATTACTTTCTACCATATTAGTTTACTCTGTTGACTTTATTCCCATTAAAGATATAATAGAAAACACTTGGCAATTTTTATATCCTCAACAAAAATCTGTATCGATATAAAAATGTTTATTTTTTAAGTATTATATTTAGAGTAAGGCGCCCTTGAAAGGATTTTTTATGAAAAGTCTTTGTTTCAGTTTACTTCGCTTGATGTGGGGGCTTTTCCTGTATGCCCTTGGTGTGGTGTTTGCTATAAACGCCCATATAGGGTACGCTCCCTGGGATGTTTTGCATATAGGCCTTGCAAATACTATCGGACTAAGTATAGGGATAATTTCAATTATACTGGGAGTCTTTATTGTAATTATAGCAGTATTGCTTGGTGAAAAAGTAGGAATTGGCACTATTCTGAACATGATTTTTGTGGGACTTTTTTTTGACATGATATATGCACTTAAAATTATCCCGGTAGCCAACAATTTACTACTAGGAATCATCATGTTATTTATTGGATTATTTATTATTGCTTTCGCTACCTATTTTTATATAGGGACCGCTCTCGGGGCAGGTCCCAGGGATAGCTTGATGGTAGCTCTCACCCGAATAACCGGCCTCCCTATTGGTGCCTGTAGGGGTATTATTGAACTTTTAGTGGTATTATCGGGGTGGATGCTTGGTGGAATGGTTGGTATTGGTACAGTGCTTGCTGCTTTCGGGATTGGTTTTTGTATCCAGATAGTTTTCAATTTGCTAAAATTTGATGCAACTAAAATTAAACATGAAACAATAAGTTATACCTATAAAAGAGTGTTTAATAAAGAAGTACCCGGCGAAATTGATAAAAAAGAAGTCTTCCAGAATGAATAACCAGTTTTTATAAATTTAAAAGACAATAATACCTCTATTTTAAAATTATTTTTCCACTGTAAAAACTTCATCAAGCAAACCATCAAAACCATGCCCTTGAATATAAAAAGTATCTTCTTCTAAAATAATTTGAATCTGGCCCGGAGAGTCAGCTATTTTGGGAAACCAGTCTTCTTTGTCCATTGCCATTTCAGTAAATGGGTCATATAGTCCAGCCTTTTGAGAAAGGTTGACTGCACCATTAATAGTGTAATAAAAGCAAGGCCTTTTTTGTTTTTCATAAGTAAACCTGAGTCCCTTCTTAAATTATAAAACTCTAAAATTTAGGCATTGGGTATAGCTTGCCTCCATGTGTATCAAGATAAGATTCTAATTTTTCCTTCTCGGGAACGGAAAGAATATAATTCTCTTTACATTCATCAACTAAATCAAGGCTTCTTATTAACAACCTTTTATCTCCTGGAGAAACAGCTGTATCAACATCTTTGGATAGAGTAAATTTAAACGCAAGCTTAGTTAATTCATCATTATCAAACAGAGGTTTATACCAGGTTTTATAATCATTTTTTGCTTCATTTTCTTTCCACTGTCTCTGTGCTAGGGCTTTAATGGCGAATATTCCTTTATTTGTTTCACGTGCCTTGTTAATAACTGCTTCACCTTGATTGTAATTCAACCAGTAATTCCAATTTATCGGGAACATAACAGTATCAAAATCATATAATTCAATAAGTTTTAGTGCATATTCTTCGCTATGGGCAGAAAATCCGACATACCGGACAAGACCTTTTTCTTTGGCTTCCAGAATAGCCTCTAATGCGCCACCAGATTCCAGTGATTTTTTCAGGGAATCGTCGTTAATGACTTCATGCAGCTGATAAACATCAAAATAATCTGTTCTTAATAACTTAAGCGAATTTTCTAAATCTTTTCTAACTTCTTCTTTTGTCTTATTCGGTTCAGTTTTACAGGTTAAGATAATTTTTTTTCTATAATCTTCAATGGCAGGTCCTATTTTATTCTGGGCATCTCCATAGGTAGGGCCAACATCAAATAGATTTACCCCTCTGTCGATTGCTTTAACAACCGTCTTATTTACTTCCTCTTGTTCCATGTCTCTTGCCATTACCCCCCCAAAGGAAATAATCGAGACCGTAAGCTCAGTTCGTCCTAATTTTCTATATTCCATTTTAAAACCTCCTATTACCTGTTTTTGAAATTTATTTTGGGTTAATCACATCTATAAATACACTACTCTATATAATAAAGATAGCCAATGAAAGTAATAAGACTCACCTTGTTAAACAAGGAGAGCCTTCAGAAGAGTGTTGCCTTATGAGGTTGCCTGTTAATATTATTTTAACACAATATATCAAAAATACAATTTTTATACTCTAACCGGGAAATATTGCATTAAAAAACAGCAGATTAGAAACACCTTAACCCGGTTTTATCTCCTGATATCTTCTACAGCTTCTTTAAAAGCATTTGTGAAAACTACTACATCCTGATTAAACGTGACACCATTAAAACCATTTTGAAGGTATTGTTTTGCTTCTTTTGTGCTTTTACAATGCATAAGGACAAATTTCCCGGCTTCTTTAGCAGCATTGTAAATTCTCTGTATGGCGGAAATAAATTCAGCATCTTTAAATTTTTCAGGTTTATTAAGAGCAACCGACAGATCATAGGGACCGATAAATATCCCATCGATACCATCAAGAGAGCATATTTTTTCGATATTATCCAGGCACCCTTTAGTTTCACATTGAGGAATAAGCATTGTTTCCTGATTACTTACTTGAAAATATTTTTCTATACCCTGGCTTGAAAAAGGTTCAAAACCAAAACCACCGCTTCTACTCATTGCTACACCCCGCCGACCTACTGGATAGTACTTGCCGTATTTTACTATCTTTTTTATATCGTCGAAATTTTCGATATAAGGAATTAATATACCTTTTGCACCAACATCAAGCATTTTCAATACGGAATCGCGGCTATGATTTTTAACTCGTACAATTGGAGTAATACCCCTTAGCTCTGCGGCAATAATAGAGTTCATAGTACTTTCCACATCTGCAGGACCATGCTCAGTGTCTATTACTAAAAAATCCAGCCCAGCTAATCCCAGGCATTCTACTGCCAGAGTGCTATTTAATCCAAAAAATGTACCAATAACCGGTAGACCTTTTTCTATTTTTCGTTTCATCTTATTGTGCATTTTACCCTTCCTTTTTACCTACCATAGATGGCCTTTTTCATACTTTAATGTGTTGATAATAATTATTATCAACACATTAAGCTAATAATGTCAAGCTGTATTCCTTTGATAACAACCGGGATACATGAAAATATTCTGTGTTAATTTGTTACTTTAAATAATTTTATAATTGGATTTACTCTCTGCCAAAGCAGTTATAGTATTTTTTTATACTTTTTAATTAGCGATTTGGAAAAATTTGACATATAGATAGTAATATGATTAAATTAATGAAAACTTATAATACTATTATAGTATTTATATTTTTTTTAGAATATGAGGTGTAGGCATGCCGAAAAATCAGCAAATTATTAATAAAAAAAGAATTCTTTGGAATGCCAGGAAATTATTTTTTGGTTTCGGTTATTCCAAAGTAACAATGGATGAATTGGCCTTTGAGCTAAATATGAGCAAAAGAACGCTTTACGAGCTGTACAAGAGTAAAAATGAATTATTAGAAGCTGTAATATACGACTTTTTTCATGAATTTAAGGATAGTATAAACGATATTATCAACAGAAAAAATAATGGTGCCCTTACTTCATTAAAACAAATTATATTTTTAATACAAGAGCAAATCACAATATTTAGTATACATGCCTTTGAGGACATCAGAAAAAATAACCCGGAGGCATGGCAAATGATTAGCACTCTTCGGGAAAAAATGTTTAATAATCAGCTTAGAGAAGTTCTTGAGCAGGCAAAAAAGGAAGATATCATTCGTGCTGACATTGATGTTGAAATTATTGTATTGCTAATCCTTAACTCAATTCAATCTGTCGTTAATCCAGAAGTAATATCAAGGCTTCCCTACTCTACTGAGGAAGTTATTGAGATGTTTTCCAAATTTATTATCTCCGGGATTATAAAAACAAAAAATGACACCATTGTTGAATCTTTATCTTCTAAAAAATAGATTATCCACTTACCGATAATGTTTCAGCATCACTGCATTACTCCTTTTGACTGGGTGGTGTACATTCTAAACTAAGTCATTTGGAACGTTCACAGGGAACCTATCTATCATTAGAATGGTTATTTTAAAAGAGAAAACTAGTTATTCTAAAATATTTTTTAAAAAGAAAGGGAAAGTAAAATGATAAAATTCTTTATTAATGCATCAAGAATTTTGTTTTTAATAATATTTCTACTGCTGGTAACAAGGGGTGCAATGGTAATGTGGCTGGGAATATTCGGGGTGACTATGATTTTAGCATTATTGTTAGGCAGAATATTTTGCGGCTGGATCTGTCCCATGAATACAGTAATGCTCCCGACAGAATGGCTTTCAAAAAAACTAAATTTACAAACAAAAGATGCTCCAAATTGGCTGAAATCTGGAGTTATTCCCTGGATAATGTTATTCATAATGATAGCCACTATGATATTTGCAAAAAGAATGTTTGGTGTTCAAATACCAATACTTCTGTATCTGGTAATCTTTTCAGTAATTGTTACTTTAAGATACAAACCGGAAATATTTCATAACTATATCTGCCCTTTTGAACCCTTACAAAACCTGACAGGAAAATTTGCACTATTCACTGAGAAGGTCAATCATGTTCAATGCATCGGGTGCAAACTGTGTGAAACAGTATGTCCTTCCGAAGCAGTCAAAGTTTCCAAAAAAAGCAAAAAGGCCAATATCAACCCTGGTTTATGTCATCAGTGTTTTAACTGTCAATTAATATGTCCGGAAAATGCAATAAGCTATGGAAGAAAAGCCAGTGGGAATCAGGAAGGTTGATGGGTATATCCTGAACTAAAAGCCCATTATTACCCCGCTGGCAATATTTTCTGAATGGTCGGAAACACGTTTCAGATTCATTATAATTTCAAGATATATAGGACCTGCCTGTGGCTGGCATATGCCGTCTTTTAATCTTTCATAATGGCTTATTCTTAATTGTCCTTCCAATTTGCCAACTTCTTTTTCCAGGGACAGGGTTTTTTGGGCTATCTCTTGATTATTATTTTCCAGGGCTTTAATAGAATGGGTAAAAGCATCAATAGCCTTTGACAGCATTATATTCAACTCTTTTTCCGCTGAGGCCGAAAACTTTATTTTATTTTTTACCTTAAATTCAGATATTTCGGCTAAATTATTGGCATGGTCTGCAATCCTCTCAATATCGGTAACAGCATGAATTAAAATGGCTAATTTTTGAGATTCTTCCCTGGAAATACCCTGGGAAGATATTTTGGTTAGATAATCATCGAGAATATGATGAAGTTCATCAACACTCTCTTCTTCATTTTCAATAACCTTAATTAAATCACTATCTCCGGTAAACATTGCTTTCTGAGATTTTTCCAGCATATCCTTAGTTATCCAGGCCATTCGCAATACTTCTTTTTGAGCCTGGGAAATTGCCAGACTGGGAATATGTAATATCTTATATTCTAAAAACTTGACTCCCCTCTCGACTTCGGTTATCTCACCGGGTACAATCTTCTCAACTAAAATTCTAAAAAAGCCAAGCATTGGCAAGATACCTAAAACCACTAAAACATTAAAAATAGTATGGGCATTAGCAATCTGACGGCCTAAATTAGCACTGGTTAATGCAACAACCCTGCTAAAAGGAGGGATTAAAAACACAAAGATTAACACCCCAAGAGTGTTCACCAACAAGTGAGCAATTGCAAGGCGTTTTGAAGATTTACAGGATTTCATGGAAGCAAAAAGACCGGTAATACAGGTGCCAATATTGGCACCTAATATTATTGCAATTGCAGCAGGCAGAGATAAGGCTCCCTCCATTCCCATAGCAATTACCAAACCGGTAGTTGCTGAGCTAGATTGGATAAAAGCAGTAAAAATAGCACCAGCCAAAACACCCAGAATGGCAATACTGCTGAAACTGTCCAGCATATTAAGGAAAAATGGGATTCCTTGAATAACACGAGCCCCCTGAGACATTGTCTGCATTCCCAAAAAAAGTATTCCAAATCCAATCATTATCTGTCCGATAACCTGGATTTCTTTCTTTTTGAAAAAAAAGAAGAGTAAGCAGCCAAGGATAATAAAAGGGAAATAATACAAGCCAATTTTGAAAGCCACAACCTGGGCAGTTATTGTTGTTCCGATTTCTGCCCCGAGCATTACCCCTATTGCCTGTCCCAGGTTCATCAATCCAGCATTCAGAAAACCAATCAGGGTTACTATAGTTATGCTGGAGCTCTGGATTACTGAAGTAATAAAAGCACCCAACCCAACTGCTTTAACAGGGCTGCTGGTCAAGCTTTTTAAAACATCCTTAAGACTTTTAAAAAATACATTCTTAAACCCTTCGCTTAAGGTATACAGTCCATATAAAAATAAGGCCAGGCCTCCCAGCAGATTAAAGATAGCCATATTCATATCATTATTCCTTTTTTCCTGTTTATTTAGAAGTAGGTATCGGGAAAACTCAGAAGTATTTTTATTCCAAAAGCCCCGGATAACTAATGTTAATCAGCCAAACTGTTATTTTTAATTTCTTATATTCTTTCCAAAGTTTATAAAACTTATATCATTAGTCAATAATATAGAAATAATTAATTTTATAATTTTTTATATTTTACAGACAATATTTGTAACCTGTTATTTAAGAGTCAGTCTTTTTCCAAATATTTTTCATGTTCGTCAATTAATGTTTGCCTGTTGAATATTTCTCACTATTACTGGCTATAAGCGTTTTACCAGTTCTACTCTTCTGTTTTGGCTTCTGCCCTGTTCTGTTTCATTGCTGGCTACCGGGGCTACCGGACCAACCCCTACCGCATGCATTCTGTTAGAATCAATACCATAATTGTTAACCAGCCACTCTACTACTGATTGAGCTCGCTGCTTTGATAAATTCACATTATATTCATAATCACCTGTATCATCTGTATGACCGGTAACATAAAGATTTATGCCAGGATTTTCTTCTAAAAAGAGAGCAATTTCTTCTAAAGTAGGTTCAGAATCAGCTTCAATCTGATAGCTTCCTGTTTCAAAATATATACCGTAAACCAGCGCTTTCCCAGTTTTATCGATTTCCGCTAATAAATCACTGGCTGTAACCACTTCAGCAGTAATCAACCCTTCTGTCATCGACTGCACTTCTATCACATCCAGCTGGATAGCCGGTTCTGATTTGAGAGCACTAATGCTGGTAAATAATGAAACATAGGTATCTTCACTTTCTCCGGATAATTTGGCAGCAAGGTATCTCTGATGTTCTTCCTGGCTTTGCAAATAACCAGAAAGTCTGCCTCTAGCAGCGAAACCTCCAGCCAAACCTCCACTAAAAATATCTTGATTGTAAATAGCATTACCAAACCTTCGGCCTAATTCATCGCGAGAGCCAGAAAATAGAATTTCAAAACCGGCATTTTTGAGAGCATTTTCGTAGCTGCGGAAAATTTCTAAAGTAGAATGACCTTCGGGAGCCTCATACTGAATTCGGGTAATTTTACCTTCCAGCCATTTACCATCAGTAATAGTTGAAACCAGTTTTTGTTCTGCATCACGTTCCCATTCTACAGGCCCTAAAACAAGGTAATATTCATCATATGGCACTTCATGGTAAAAAAGTATCTCAGAACCTGGAAAACGTGAAATCATTGGATGGTCCTTGGCACCTTCAACATCTCCTGCTAATGCAATTCCCCCAAACAACATCAATATCAAAAGGATTAACAATAATGAAATGGTTTTACTTTTTTGCAGCATTTTTTTACCTCCTGTTTTAAAAAATTATTTTTTAAAATAGTTGGTTCTTATTGTAATATAGATAATAATTATTTACAAATTTGTATCCCTGTTCTCTGAACATCCCCTTTAACATGATATTTCCCCAAATCTGTTACAATTCCATTTCTTGTTTATTAAGTTCTAATTATTATGTGCTAATTATTATGGTTCAGAAATCTCAAAAGGAATACCATCAAGAGCATCATCTTTTGTTGTTGCTCTCAATTTTCCACGTACTCCTTTTGCAGGTTTCTCCTGCCTAAATGCAAAACCTATATTTTTCAATTCCTCCATATCATTCTCTAAAGAATCGCTTATAAAACAAAAATGATGAATGCCATTTCCTTTTTCTTTTACATACTCAGCCAACATACCTGATTCTCCATAGGGTTGTAAAATTTCAAAACCAATTCCATTAAAATGAATCATGGCTGTTTTAACCTTCATCTGTTTATTATCTTTTATAGCCGGCATTGGTTTTTTAAGGATTTTTGAAAATTGTTCTAATACTTTTTCGATATTATTTACAGCAATTCCGATATGTCCCAATTTTTTAAGCATTTTTTTCATCTCCTATTATTAATTTTTATATTATCACTTTATTTTATAACCTTGCCTTTTTATTATAATATAATTCGTCTACAAACTTGGCCATGTTTTTCCATTTTTAAAAATTTTTTCAACATTTTTTTATTATAATAAAAAAATACACTAAATGAATTTGCGCATTCTGTTATACTTATATAATGTAAATACCGGGAACAATAATATTAATATTTTAATTATAAAGGAGTTATTATGTTTAGAAGAGGAAGTTATGATGATATCACAGAAGCCTATTATATTGGTTTAATGAGCTCGGTCGGCTATAGAAAAAAAGATTTCGAAAAACCAATTATCGGGATTGTCAATTCCTGGAACGAAGTAAATCCAGGTCATAAACCATTAGCTCAATTAGCAACTAATGTAAAAGAAGGTATCTGGGCAGCAGGTGGAACACCGGCAGAATTTAATGTACCTGCTCCCTGCGATGGTATGGCACAGGGCTCAGGTATGCACTATATTCTTCCACAACGAGATTTGATAGCTGCTTCTATTGAAGCAATGGTTGAATCTCATGGATTTGATGGATTGGTATTTTTATGTTCTTGTGACAAAATTATACCGGGAATGCTAATGGCTGCTGGACATTTGAATTTACCTTCAGTATTCCTTACAGCCGGCGCAATGTTACCTTATTACGAAGATGGAAAAACTTATATTACAAGTGATTTAAAAGAGGCTATTGGTAAATTTAACAAGGGTGAGATAGATAACAATAAATTTAACCAATGGAAAAACAATATATGCGCTTCCTGTGGAACTTGTTCGATGTATGGCACAGCTAATACTATGGGTTCATTTCTTGAAGCAACTGGAATAGCTCCATTTGGTTCCTCAACAATGCTATTTTGTGAATCAAACAAAGTAAAACAGGGGCGAGACACTGGCGAAATTATAGTTAAGTTGACTAAAGAAAAAAATATATTTTCAAATTTTTTAAATGAAAATTCACTCACTAATGGAATTCGATATATTTCTGCCACTGGTGGGTCTACAAACGCAGTCTTACATATTATAGCGCTAGCTCATGTAATGGGATTGGATTTAAACCTGAAAAAATTTGACAATATACAAAGTGCTGTTCCAGTAATCGCTAAGTTCAAGCCTTCTGCTGACTTCAATATTAATGATTATCATATGGCAGGTGGAGTTCCGGCAGTTTTATCAACTATCAGGGAATATCTTGACTTGGAAACCCCATTAATTACAGGGGGCACTTTGAAAAAATTCTTTGAGGAACACAAGATTTATATTAACCGCGACATTATTCATTCATTAGAAAAACCCATGAATATAGGAGGTTGCTACTCTGTTCTTTCCGGAAATCTTGCCCCTGAAGGAGCAGTTGTAAAAAAAACAGGTGTTGAGCCAAAAATGTTTTGTCACACCGGACCAGCAGTTGTTTTTGACTCTGAAGATGATGTAAGAAAATACCTTTTAAACAAAAAAGTTGAATCAGGCTCTGTTCTCGTAATACGGTACGAAGGTCCAAAAGGCGGTCCCGGAATGAGGGAATTATCAATTCCGGCTGCAATGTTAGTTGGGATGGGCTTACATAAATCAGTTGCAATGATTACGGATGGTAGATTTTCCGGTGCAACAAGAGGTCCATGTGTCGGACACATTGCACCTGAGGCATGGTCTGGAGGGCCACTCTCTTTAGTTAAAGATGGTGATATAATAAAAATAGATCTAAAAAAGAAGATATTAGAACTTAAAGTTCCAGCTGAAGAATTACAAAAACGTAAAAATTATATAAGAAAACCGGTAAAAAAAGTAAATGGGATGTTGAAAGCTTACAGAGAGGGCGTCTCCGGAGCTGAAAAAGGCGCTGTCTGGCTTTACTAAGTTTCTCTTATTCCTTGTATTTAATTGACTTTCATACTTATAAATGTTAAATTGTAACTAATACTATTTAATATTTATTATGAAAGGAGTTGATATGTATGTTAGTCACTAAAAAGGCACCTAATTTCACTGGTACTGCTTTTCACCAGGGGAAATATAAAAAAGTGTCTTTAGAAGATTATCGTGGAAAATGGGTGGTTTTGTGCTTCTATCCTGGTGATTTTACCTTCGTCTGACCAACCGAAATTTCACACATAGCCGTGAGCTATGATAAACTTCAAGCATTAAATGTAGAGGTGCTTTCAGTAAGTACAGACAGTGTGCATTCACATAAAATTTGGAACGAAACCGAGCTGAGCAAAATGGTTGGCAATGATATCCCATTCCCAATGGTGTCAGATCAGGGTGGAGCTATCGGCAGTCTCTATGAGGTATATGATGAAAATTCGGGAACAAATGTTCGAGGAAGATTTTTAATTGATCCCGAAGGTATTATTCAAGCAGCTGAGATTTTAAGCCCACCAGTTGGAAGAAATCCTGCAGAGCTTATGCGACAGATTAAAGCTTATCAGCATCATCAGAAAACAGGTGAAGTTATGCCTTCCGGATGGATAGAAGGCGGAACTACCTTAAAGCCTTCACCGGCTTTAACAGGAAAAGTCTGGAAAGAATGGAATCCCCATAAGCATTAAAGCCATATAATGGGTTTTATAAATTTATAGCTGCTAATTTTAACAGGCTTGGTTTTGTTTGTAGTACAAACTGCCAAGCCTGAATTTTTTATAATAATTTAGTTGATAACACTTTTTAAATCTTCTTGTTTTTTACTGGCAACTACATGAATTTAAATGAAGAATCAATCTACTGTATCAAGGAAATATTTTAGTTTAGTGTGATGCTAAATCCAGTATCATCATTGACACAAATCCGATAAGCACTCCCATGGTTGCTAAATCAGTGTGTCCTTTCTGCTGTGAGGCAGGTATCAATTCCTCTACTACTACAAATATCATAGACAGATTTAATCAATATAACTTTTTATACAATACAGTAGTATAAATTTTTTCAATAATTACTTGATAATTTTTATTAAATGATCTTACTTTCTTGATTAGATTCTCACCCTTTTCTGAGATAATTTTTTCCAAAACAATTATGTTGTCCTCCAATCTTTCAAAATATAAAGATAATACTTTAAGTTCCATAGATAGTAGACAGACATATTTAACCAGGCACCATTCCATAGAATTGGCGCCTGGTTAACCAAATAATATTCATTCGAGTGATCTCTTATAAAATATTCATTTGTTCATGCATTGGATTCTTGCTCTATGTTTTCGGGAAAACAGTAAAGTAAATATAAAGCACCCCTTTTGCCCTTTCCTTTAGTCTGAAACAATAACTCTTCCGGTCATATTGGGATGAAAGCTACAAAAATAAGGATATATCCCTGGTACATTAAAAGTATAGCTGAATTCCTGACCGATTTGCAGCTCCGGGCTGTCAAAAACCTCACCTGTGTTATCATCTCCAATTACTCCGCTGGTAACCGTATGAGGAGCAGGGTCTCTATTTACCCAGGTTATGGTTGTGCCTGTAGTAACTTCAATTGCACCCGGGGAAAATAGATGCTCATAAATATTTACAAAGGCTTCTTCACCTACAATCACAACAGTCTCCATGGGAGGTACTTGTGACCAAAACGGGTAACCCAATTCATTGCGCAAATTCAAAGTTCCCTCCATAGATACTATCCTGGTGGCGATAACAACAGGCAATCCTTGCAGGTTAATGCGGGAACCGGTTATCTCCATCGTAGCACCTTCCTGGATATCATAATCCTGGTATTGCAGGTACCAGCTAGGTCCTAAGTGAACCGGTGTGGGTTCTCCTTCTAAATTGATGATTAATTCTATACCCTCGTCCATGCCGGTCATCGGTACAAAACGATCAATCCTGATTACTTCGGCTTCAAATGTCTCCACAGTTTCCGGGTTGAATTGCATACCATAAGCTGTATCCATTCCCCAGCCCATTTGCGGTTCTGGAGAATAAGGCCAGTAGCCGTATCCACTGCCAGGGTATGCCGAGAATGGATAACCATAGTATTCTAAAATTCCTCTACCCCATTGACGGTCTCCAATTGCAGGCCAATTATCTGGAGAGAAGGTTGGGGTTTCTCGAAGTCTTTGAAGTTCAACATCCAGGATAAATATTCCTAAGGCAGGTTTGGGAGTAAGGCTTTCCCAGGGAACTGCAAATAAATCAGTGCCAAATCCCAGAAAACCACAGCAGGATAAGACAGCAAAGATAATTTGTCCACTTTCGGTATCTACTATAAGATTTTCTATGTTACCTAATTGTTCGCCCTGGAGATTTTGTACATCTGAACCGATGATATCCGAAGAACGGAAGGCAAATGGATTGCGGGCTTCTTCAGCTGCACTGATTGTTACTTCTTCCTGTCCGCCAGTGGGGGTAACCTGCTGGGCAAGAGAAGAAATAGTCACTGATAATAGGAATGCCAGTAAAATTGTCATAGTCAATACTAATACTGATTTTGTTCTAATTTTAACTAAATTCATTTTCTTCCTCCTTAATTATATTATTTACCTATTTGAAAATTAATAGTTTTTATCATTTGCTTATAATTTATCATTTTTTCATAAAACATGAATATTGCAATGTTCTCTAACTTTCTTTATTTCAATTACATCTACCCCTTCGAATTCTACCTCCGGGCATCTCCGGGCTGAAAGAATTTTTTGCAGGAGCCCTGGTTGGTGATAACCTTGATCCACTCAATGTAGTATTTTTCCTGCATGGGGTGAGGAACAGAACCATATCAAGCAAAACATGCTACACCTGTAAAGTTTTTCCTAATACTTGGTATGATCTGCCCATCATATTTTGTTTCTTTCATAAGCATTACCTCCTGTTTTTGCTACTATTCAGGCTTGAATTTGCAGGGTATAAATTTTAATTATAGTATATAACATCATTATAATAGAATGATACTCTTATAGTATCATTATGTCAAGTAAATCAAGTAAATTATTATTACCATCGTTTATATAATGCTTCCCTCTGGCTATAAAAGACTGACAATACGTTTTATGGTTAACGGCGCAGAGCCTTCATAGTGATTATTGACATTGATAAATAGAACTATCTTCTTGAATATCATGTCACGCATCATAACTGCTAAATGATCCAGCTCTTCATCTTTAGGTTCCCATAATTGACTCCAATTACCCTGGCTTTTCTCCTCAATCGTCTTTCGATTCCCACCCATAAGTCTGATCACTGCAAACTTTTCAATAAAATCACGATATTTTTCATACAGGGTAAAGATAGGTGGCATATAATATCCCTGTAAAAATACATGACTCAAGTTAGAGGATTTTAAAAATGTAAAATATTCTTTATTCAAGTAATTGGGATTTCTTATTTCTACACAATAATTCATACCAGATGGACATTTGGAGATAAATTTAGAGAATTTTTCCTGGAAGACTTGCTGATCAGACATCTTCTTTTTATTAAGATATTCAAACTGGAAAATAAGCGTGGCAAGATGGTCTTTCATGGGTTCTAATAAATGATAAAAGTCAGCAAACAGTTCATTTGACAGAAAA
This sequence comes from uncultured Atribacterota bacterium, assembly GCA_964636625.1. Taxonomy (GTDB): domain Bacteria; phylum Atribacterota; class Phoenicimicrobiia; order Phoenicimicrobiales; family Stramentimicrobiaceae; genus CAZWUL01. The sequence continues at coordinate 17,203 of CAZWUL010000020.1, forward strand.
AAGGAATTTTCGATTAATGGTATATTTTTGTCCTGTGAATAATGATGAGTCAATGTAATTGAATTAGGAACCTTCACACTAAAACGAAAGTTTTTGGGGACAGAAGAAACATATTCTCTGACAACTTCCGATTTAGGTAAAACCACCTTGTTCCCGGGAAACAAAGACCAGAACCACTGATCAATCTCAACTGTATCATAGTGTTTAGCATATTCTGATAAATAATTATCACTAACACCTTCTGGATAAATGATTCCCTTCCAGGAGGGATATTTCCAGCTGCAGGTTCCTATTCTAACTATATCAGGAATTTTTTTCATAATGAAAGTCCTTTTTTAAAAAAGATTTTATTCATTTTCTAATTTCATTGGAAATTATTTTAAAACTGGAGCATTATTCTTTTTCTATATTCTTGGAACTGAACAATAGGGTGATCTTCTCTTTACTGGAACGGTCTACCAAAGATTTTAGTATTTCCTGGTGTCCCTCCAGCTCCATTACATTTTAACTTCTTTCCAACCTTACAACATAAGACTTTGGAGCTATTTTATGTTTTCTTTTTAGCATGAGTCTTTGCTTTGACTTCTTTTACCCGGAATTCCACAATCTTTTTGATTAACTCCAAGGGAATTGGTTTATCAATGGGAAATTGTACCGAACCTTTTGCATGTTTATACGAAGTCAGCTCATCCTGGAATCTCTTGATTCCTGAGGGTGTCGGGTAAAACCCAATATGGTTCTTAAAAACTGCAAAATGCACCAGATTCTCATTCATAACAAACGTAGGTATTTGATATTTGATTGTTTCTACCGCATCAGGGGCTGTTTCTCTTATTGTAGAGCGTATTTGGTTTAGAATCTCTTGAACTTCAGAAGGGGAACCTGCGATATAATCATCAATATCTTTGGGAAAGCCCGGAATGTTTTTCACTGGATTTTCTCCTTTATCTGGTTTTCCATTTTGACATACAGGGGACGGCAGATAGTGTTTTTTATAGACCCATTCTATTCTAATTTCTTAGAACCCGTTGTATTTCTTTCTCTGATTAATTAGTTTGTTCTTTCTTATAATGAAGAAGTCTGGTTTCTAGTGTTCCTGTATGTAATTCAAAAAGATGATTGTCATAATCATAAAAATATATTGAACGTCCTTCTCCTGCACTTCTTTTTCTTCCTTTTTTTATTTCTAATCCAAGTTTCTTTATTCTCTTAAGATACATTTCATAGTCTGCTTCATCTATTTTGAATGCTATATGATTATAGTTTTTTTCATTATGTCTGCCTTCCATAACTGCAATCCAGATGTCATTTATTAAAAAATACTTTTCTTTAGATATAGAAAAATGCTCTTCTCCACTAAAGTATACTTCTTTGGCATCAAATATCTCTTTAAAAAAAGTTGCTGTTTTGTCTAAATCTTTAACAATAAAAGTAATATGACTAATTCCTAATATCAAGTTTAATACCTCACAAAATTTGAATAAGAACAAAAAATTGCAGGTCCTTACAGCTAAGCCTCGTTATTTCTCCCATTTTTGTATTTCAATTATGTTGCCCTCTGGATCCTTTCCATATACTACATGTATTTTCCCTACACTTTCAATATCTCCCATAACTATATCCCCAACAGTTGTTCCTCCATTTTCTTTTAATTTATCGAGGCATTCCTCAACATCATCAACTGCAAAAGCAATATGTGCAAACCCTTCTCTGTTAATACTTTTATTATCATCTTGAATAGTGTCATTGTATTGAAATATTTCAAGTGTAGGTCCTCCGCTTTCAAAGCCTGGTAACAATAAATGAATACCCTTTATATGAGCTGAATTAATCCCTGTTAACCTGTCTAACCAATCACCGGATATATCTCTTTCTGGAGGTTTTGGTATACAATTAAAAACATCAATATAAAACTTTGATAATTTTTTCCAGTCTTTTGCCACTAAATTAATATGTGTATACTTAGTTCCCATTTTTATTATCTCCTTTAAAACTTTTTAGTTTCAGATTCTCAGCAATCCTCTGAATCCCCTATCGGCATAATAAGATTCTGCACCATTATGGTATACAAAGACAGTGTCATAGCGAAGGTCACAAAAGATGGCACCACAAAGTTTTCTAATTTTTTCAGGTGTTTTTACCCAGCTTGATGTTTTCGTATCAAAATTGCCAAATGTCTGCAGGTGACGGTACTGTTCTTCAGTTAAAATCTCAATTCCCATTTCACTGGCCATATCAATAGCACTGTTTTTGGGCTTATGTTCTTTCCTTGCCTCTAAGGCTTCCCGGTCATAGCATATACTTCTACGATCTGCAGGGCTCTGTTCTGAACAATCAATATAAATATATTCACCAGTCTTTTTATCATAATCTGCGACATCCGGCTCACCTCCGGTTTGTTCCATCTTGTTAAGTGATAACAACTTATCCATATTATTTTTCAGCTTTTCTTCTACTTCACTCCATTTAAGTCCTTTATGTCGATTCATATTCTTATTAAAACGGTTTTTTAGTATATTTAGCAATTCTGCTTGTTGTCCCGGTGAAAGCTTTTTTCTGTTATTCATTTTAAAGTTAAACCTCCCTGTGAAATATCCTTTTTATTAAATAAATTAGTATATTTTAAGCTGTTGAGCAAGCTCAACCTGGTTTGACCGAACTGATTCACAGAACTCATCAAAATATAGAGATATTTGCCTTCAGTCTCCCAGTCTCCCCTACAGTCTTACTATTCAATTAATTCAATACTATATACATTGATTGTAGACGTACCATCCCATCCATCATCTATGGCATGAACCCTAATATAATAGTTACCTGTTAAAGAGCTGACATCTAAAGTGTCATTCCTTCTGGTAAAAGGTCTAATTTTTCCAAAACTAATTTCATTATCATCATATTTACCATATTTAGAAGATGATGATATAACGATATAACTTCTATTGTTTTCACCATCCCAACCGACATTTTCCCAATCTACAACTATACTATTGATACAGGTGAGTTCTATCGGATTATCAGTAACATAACTTCTTTCTGCAATTCCGCTACTTTGATCAGCATTTAGATACATGCTATCTGTATACAGGTATTGACTTCCATCGCCAATACTATATCCGTTAACCCAAATAGGATTATAGGTACTTCCATTATAGATATAACCGGCTTGTGGACATTCAGTTCCTGTAATATCCTCTGGTATATCATTCGAAGGAAAAAATCCTTCACAGCCACTAAAAACAATTATAATTAGAGATAATAAGATTAAAGACAGGAACTTACTCAAATTTTTCATAGGGAAACTCCTTCTTATTATTTAAATTTACTTTTAAACTTTTTAC
>CAZWUL010000021.1:0-17562 GCA_964636625.1 uncultured Atribacterota bacterium
TATGAAACCATTAGTAAGTATAATTTGTCCAACTTATAATCATGAAAAATATATAACTGATGCTATCGAGAGCTTTTTAATGCAAAAAGTAGAATTTCCAATTGAGATTATTATACATGACGACGCTTCTACGGATGCTACTGCGGACATTATCAGATCTTATGAAAAAAAATATCCAACTATTATTAAACCAATTTATCAAAAAGAAAATCAATATTCTAAGGGGAAACCACCAACATATTTTATTTATAAAAGAGCCCAAGGAAAATATATCGCCTCTTGTGAAGGTGATGATTATTGGACAGACCCCTATAAATTAAAAAAGCAAGTAGAATTTTTGGAAAATCATCCTGAGTATATTGCAGTAACCCATAATGTGAGGGTAGTAAACGAATATAATAAATTAATAAAAAATAACTTTAATGAATTTAAAATATTTGATGAACATGTATATACCATAAGAGATGCTGAAAAATTAAAAATGCCATTCCAAACTGCCTCCAAGATGTATAGAAATATATGGGTAAAAATACCAGAAATAATTTTTAGGTTATATTTAGAATGTAATGCAAACGGGGACCGTAAAAATGCATTAATGCTTGCATTAATGGGTAAAGTTTATTGTATGGCTGATATATTGGCAGTTCATAGAAAGATAGTTTCTTTGGGTGATAGCTGGAATGCAAAGCATTATTGGAAAAATATGATTTTTCATCATTATAATACAATCAAAGAATTAAATAAATTTGCAATGAATGCATTTGGTGTAAAATTAAATAATGAAGAAATTAGAATAAATATTATAGTTAATGCAATTGTGAAAATGATCTACAAACCCAATAAAGAAAACATGAAAGTAGTAAAAGAAATATTAAAGATTAGCGATGAAAGTAAACTTGATATTTTTAGAGAACTATCTTTAAGAGGAATAAAAAAAATAAACAAAAGTATTAAAAGTATTTTAAAATAATTATACAATGCCTTTTGGGTAGTGTTATATGTAATAAAGATTATTTTCGTAAACAATCTAAATATACCAGTAAATATTTAATTACCAACTTAGATAACAAAGATGATTATCAAAAGTTAATGGATTTTTTAAATATTGAATCAAAGTATAATGATTTTTCCTGGGAGAATAAGACTGCAGATCTAAACTAGAGACCATAACTATAAATAAATAGAGAAATATTTTGTTTCATTTTGTGCAATATTAGGCAGTTTTTCTTAAACTAATATATATGTTTGGTTAGAATCTGAAATATTGTAGAAATATAAAAAAATCGGAGCTAAATAGGAGCATCAGGCATAAAAAGTATTTTTAATGCGAACACAACAAAATATCAAGAATGTAAAATATTGAGGAAAAATTGAAATTTTAAAAAAATATAGCAAAAGAATAATTAAAAAAATTTTATATATGACTTTAAGTATTTTTGGTTATAGAGGATATTCAGCAAATTTGATGTTTAATACAATAAAGAAAGATATTTTAAATAAAAATATTTCTATATTAAAAAAAATAAAATTATGGCGAAAAGGTTTTTCTGCTACAAGAGCAACCATTTATAATATAAATCCTGCAAATTGCCATTTACAGATGTCTGATTTTGATTATTTTAAACTACATCCAATTAATGGGAAATATAGTAGATGGATAGATGATAAACTGTTAATTAAATACATTCTTTCACCTTTTAGCGAGTATCTTCCAAAATATTTTTTTCAAATAAGAGAAGGCGAAATATTAAAATTACCAGATTGCCCAAATGATATTACAACTGACTTAGAAGGGATAACAAAGCTTCTAAAACGGGAAAAAATACTTGCTTTAAAAAAAATTTCAGGGTCTCTAGGAAAGGGCTTTTACAAGATAAAAATTGATAATGGCATAGTTATAAATGACAAAACAATAATTAGTGATAACTTAAATGATTTTATAAAAAATCTGAATGAATATTTGATAACAGAATTTTTAATTTCACATGGAAAAATTCGTAAAATATATAGTAAAACTGCGAATACCTTAAGAGTACTTATTATAAAAGATAAAAATAAAAAACCGCAGATAACAGGTAATTTTATGAGATATGGTACAAAATATAGCGGGCTAGAGGAAAATTCAGCTGCAGGTACAATATTTGCAAAGGTAGATATTGAAAAAGGCATAGTAATTGATCCAAAACGTGTCATAAATAATAAAATTGAAAGACTTGAATTTCATCCTGATACAAAAGAAAATTTAAAAATAATTATTCCTTATTGGAAAGAGATTAAAGAGGTTTTACTTAATATTTCAGAGTATATTCCCCAATTAGAATATATGGGATTTGATATAATTATTACTGATAATAGTTTCAAAATTATTGAAATAAACTCTTTATCATCCTTATCCTTCTTGCCATATTATTTCCCACATTTTCAAGATAAATATAGTAAGGAATTTTTTATCAGAAAATTTAAAGAAAACCCTAAAAAATATAAAAGAATTCTCAAAATATTAGAAAAGGAAAGTAAAAATAAGGAGCTTTTTAGTTGATAAAAATACTTTTGCTTGGGGGTTCAGCTCAACAGATTCCAGCGATAGAATGTGCTAATAGAAAAGGGTATTATACTATATTGTGTGATTATTTAGCTGATAATCCAGGGCAGCATTATGCAGATAAATTTTATTGTATAAGCACAACAGATAAAAAAGCAATCCTAGAAGTGGCTAAAAAAGAAAAAATAGATGGGATTGTTGCCTATGCGTCAGATCCGGCAGCGCCCATAGCAGCATACGTAGCGGGGAAAATGGAACTACCTGGTAATCCATATAAATCAGTATGTATTTTAACAGATAAAAGTAAATTTCGGGAATTTCAAAAAAAATATGGGTTTAATTTGCCTAATACTGGTTATTATACGTCGATAGAAAAAGCAATTAAGGATTTACCAAAATATAATTTGCCGGTACTTGTTAAGCCGGTCGATTCTTCTGGTAGCAAAGGAGTTGGTATAATTGAAAAAAATAAAAATATCTGCACAGATATTATCAAATTAGTGTTAGAAAAGGCATTTAATTATTCAAGAATTAAAAAAATAATAATTGAAGAATATGTTAACATGAAAGGGCATCAAGTAGCTGGCGATGGTTTTTCTGTAGCTGGAAAATTAGTGTTCAGATGTTTTGGTAATGACCATTTCGATAGTACTGGGATTAATGCCTTAGTGCCTATCGCAGCTAGTTTTCCTTACAATATGCCAGAGTATGTAAATAATAAAATACATTCTGAAATCCAAAGATTATTAAACCTTTTAAATATGAACACTTGTGCCTATAATTTTGATATTAGAATTAACAACAATGGTGATGTTTTTTTGATGGAAATTGGACCAAGAAATGGTGGTAATTACATACCACAAGTTATTAAATATGCTACAGGAATTGATATGGTTGAATATACAATAAAAGCAGCAATAGGAGAAAGTTGTGACAGTTTACAGATGATCAAACCAAAAGGATATTGGAGTTATTATGCCATTCATAGCCAACAAGCTGGAAACTTGATAGAAATAAAAATTGATAAAGAAATTGAAAAGAATTACATAATAGAAAAATATTTAAATTATAATATTGGAGATTATGTCCCATCTTTTGTTGGTTCTAGTGCTGGATTAGGAATCCTGATTATGAAATTTAAAAACATGAATGAAATGTTAGAAATGATGGACCATGCAGAAAAATGGATTGAAGTTATTGTTGAGTAGATAATTATAAAAACAGGTGACATAGAGAAAGTAATTTTTTATATTCTAGGAGGTTGGATAGATGTTTGAAAAATTTAGGATTTATTTAAGAGCCTTAGAACCAGATGACTATAAAACATCAATTAAATGGAGGAAAGATGATGATATATGGGATATGGTTACTGGTCCGAAATATTTTGTATCTGAAGTATATGAGAAAAAATGGGTTGAGGAAGCGATATTTAATCCCGGGCAAAAATTAACCTTGGCGATATGTCTAAAAGATAATGATAAGCATATTGGTTATGTTTACTTAAACAATATTGATTGGAAAAACAGAAGTGCAGGTTTTGCAAAATTAATTGGTGATAAAAGCATTTGGGGTAAAGGTATTGGTAAAGAAGCAATACTATTAATGCTTTACCACGGTTTTTTTGTTTTGGGGCTTGAACGAATAGAAGCCAGACCGCTTATTGATAATCATGCCTCTATTAAAGCAAACGAAGGATGTGGGTTCAAAAAAGAAGGTATATTAAGAAATGCTGTTTTTAAAAATGGAAAGTATTATGACCTGAATATCATGTCAATTATAAGAGAAGATTTTGACAAAGTATTAGAGAAATTTAGTCAAAAAGGGAAATTATAATTTTAGGTACAATAAATATTAATAGTTAAAAATTATGAAAAAAATTCAAGTAGCTCGTTCTTCAATGCCCGACTTTGAAGAATATATAGAAGAAATAAAAGATTTATGGGATAGCCATTGGCTTACTAACATGGGAGAAAAGCATAAAAGATTAGGGGTAGAGCTAATCAAATATTTAGAAGTTCCAGATATTGTCCTTTTTACCAATGGACATCTTGCCCTTGAATCAGCTATTGAAGCTTTTAAACTTACTGGTGAAATTATTACAACTCCTTTTACATTTGCATCTACAACCCATGCAATCGTAAGAAATGGATTAGAACCGGTATTTTGTGATATAAATCCGGAAGACTATACGATTGACGTAAATAAAATTGAAAATCTTATTAGTGAGAAAACAAGTGCCATAATTCCAGTTCATGTTTATGGAAATATTTGTGATATTTATGCAATCGAAAAGATTGCTAAAAAATATAATTTAAAGGTTATCTATGACGCTGCTCATACTTTTGGTGTGAAAGTGAATGGAGTAGGGATTGGCAATTTTGGTGATGCATCTATGTTTAGTTTTCATGCTACAAAAGTATTTAATACAATTGAAGGAGGAGCTATTACCTTTAAAGATATGAATTTAAAAAAGAAACTAAATAATCTAAAAAATTTTGGTATCACAGGACCAGAATCAGTAGAAAGTGTTGGTGGAAACTCCAAAATGAATGAATTTCAAGCGGCTATGGGAATATGCAACTTACGGCATATTGATGAAGAAATACAAAAAAGAAAAAAGATTGTAGAACGCTATATTAGAAAACTTAAAAATATAAAAGGGATAAAACTAATTAAAACACAGAAAGATATAAAGCAAAACTATGCCTATTTCCCGGTTATTTTTGACGGCTTTAAAAAGACCAGAAATGAAGTTTTTGAAGAATTGATGAAAAATAATATTTTTACTAGAAAATATTTCTACCCATTGGTTAGTGAGTATCAGTGTTATAACGGAAAATTTGATTCTAATCAAACTCCTGTGGCAAAGTTTATATCAGACAGAGTTTTAACATTACCGCTGTATGCTGATTTGTCTTTAGATAATGTTGATAAAATATGTAAAATAATAAAAATAAACCCATTATAAATTAATTCTAAATTAAATATTTATTGCCAGGGGAGCCAAAAGCGGCTTATAAAAATTGTATGCTATGGTGTTAAAATCACCAAAAATATTAAAATATGATATATAAGAAAATCTTTATAACAGATAATAAATTTAAGTTAAAGTGAAGATATCTATGGGGAAAAAATCAAATAATATTGCCTATGTAGTATGGCTAGAAAATGTAAATTCAGTCATCATCAGAACCCAGGTAATAGATTTAATAAAAAAAATAAAGGTAAAAAATAATATAAAATACTATTTCATTGCATTTCAAAATTTTAGGTTTTTAAGATTTTATAATTCAGAAATTGGTGAAATAAGGAATGAATTAGGAAAAAGCGGTATACATTTAATAACAATACCTTGTTTTACATTTTTTTCAAGATTCATAAATTGGTTTAGTGCACAATGGTTTATTATTCCTTTAATATTCATATTTTCTTTTCCCGTATTATTATTTCTTGTTTTACTAAAAAAGATAACTATTTTACACTGCAGGTCTTATCCAATAATGATAGCAGCAGTAGCTATTAAAAAAATTCAAAATAAAATAAAAATAATATTTGACCCAAGATCTCCTTTCCCTGAAGAGAATGCTACTGCGAACAGATGGCCAGGAGAATCATTTTCTTATAAAGTATGGAAAAGATTAGAAAAGATATTTTTGAAATATGCTGATACGACTATTACGATTACTGAAACATATGCAAAACATTATAAAAAAAATTATCCATTGTTAAGCTATAAAAATATTCCCAATAACGTTGATGTTGAAAAATTTAAACCAGAAGGAGAAGCAAGAAACATTATCAGGAAATATTTAGATATAAAACCTGATACTTTAATATTTACTTATGAAGGTAGCCTTGGTATCCATTGGAACAATCCAAATATTTATGCTAAGTTTGTTATTGAGTTACGTAAGTTGAACATAGATCATAATTTTTTATTTTTAACACCTAATAATAAAATATTAAAAGATATATTTGATAAATATGGAATAAGTACGAATGAATATTATAATATTAACTTAGAATACGACTTAGTTCCAAAATATCTTTCAGTTGCCGATTTCGGAATAAACTTGATGGAAAGAAAAGATATTAGATTAAGCATAAAAACATGCGAATATCTTTCCATGGGTCTACCTATAATAACTAATAAGAAAGTTCTTGGTGCAAAAGAGATTGTTAAAAAATATAAAGTTGGATTGGTCGTTGACAATGTTGAAAATATTGATTTAAAAGAAATAGAACAATTAAATAATAATAGAAAAAACATATCATTAAAATGTCAAAAACTAGCAATTGAAGTTTTCTCGAATGATACAATTTCGGATAGTTACATGGAACTATATAAGTCATTATTTTAGCAGTATGCAGAGACCTTATATTTTTTAAAAAAATAAAAAATTGATTGCAGTTGTTGGTGTTTAATAGTGCAAAATATTTCTTAAGAAGTCTAGAAAAAGTTAACTTTGTAACAACTAAAAAAATGTAGTTAAAAAATTTTGTTTAAGAGAAGTTGTTTATCTTGATGAAATTCTATCGAGATTACAAGATTAGGGGTTGGCTTAAAGTCTATCCAGAAAATATAAATTCAAATTTATTGATGAACCATTTGTGCTATCTTATTATACTAATGATAGCATTTCGGCAAATAATGATTCATATTATGATGCACTTGAAGGAATTATTAACAAGCATATTAATTGTTTTATAAAGAGAAAAGAATTCTTTCAGGGTATTGTTTTGTCCATGGATATTCTTATCACAAAGAAATTTAATAAAAATAAAAAATTTACCAAAGTCATTTTTTTATAATCATTTAATGTTAGAGCGTATAACTTATTTGTTATTTTTTTGTAAAAATAAAAACGGAAACGAATAAGCTTTTGCTTAAAAAAAGATACTTAGATATTTAATAAGATAAAATAACTCGACAATATTAAGGATTACATATGAAAGTATTAATGGTTGTGCATGATTTTATGCCAGAGACAATAGGCGGAACTGAGGTTTATACACATGATATTTCTAAAGAATTAATAAAAAAACATAATATCAAGCTATTTTTTGGGAAGAGACAATGGGATATAAGTAATAAAAATATTTTTGAAGATGGTATCTATAATGGAATACCTTATACTGCTGTTTCTGTCAGTGAATCAAAAATATATTTTACATCACAAAATATAAAAATTAATCAAGTATTTGAAAATTTAATTAAGGAGTTTAAGCCAGACATTATACACTTTCAGCACTTACTTGGCCTTGGTTTTGACTTGGTTTGTATTGGTAAAAAATACAATATTCCTATGGTTATGACAAATCATGATTATTTTTTAGTATGCCCCTTTGCTCATTTATTAAATAACGAGAAAAAGCTTTGCAATAATTATACTAATGTTAGAAGCTGTATGGAATGTATGAAATTTTATATTGGTAATTACAAAGTGAGAAAAGACGAAGAAAATATTCTAAGAAGTATTTCAATTGTTACAAAAAATATAATAAAAATTATACTTAATAAGATAAATTATATTAAATATATGTTTTTTATTCTAGATAGAAAGAAAAAAATACAAGATATTTCTAAAAGTATTGATTTATTTTTAAACCCTTCAATGCTCTTAAAAAATACATTAGTTAAAATAGGGATCCCTGAAAAAAAAATAGTTATTTCGGAATTGGGTATTAACACAGAAGTATTCAAAGATTACAAAAAGAATCAATCCTCAAAAATTCGGTTTGGTTTTATTGGGTCTTTGGTAGATTCCAAGGGTATTTATGTTCTGTTAGAAGCCTTCAAAAATATTTATAAGGCTGAACTATATTTGTATGGTCCTATTTTTGGAAAATTCAAGAACAAAGAAGATAAAATAAAAAATATATTTTTTTATGGTTCATTTAATCATTATTCAATTAACGATATATTCAAAAATATTGATATATTAATTGTACCTTCAATTTGTATGGAAAACTTTTCATTAGTTATTCGTGAAGCTTTTGCTACAAGAACCCCTGTAATAGCTTCAGACATAGGTGGATTACCTGAGATTATAGAAAACGGCAAAAATGGATATTTGTTCGAAGCAGGCAATAGTGAAGAGTTGCGAAATAAGATAAGAATGATTATTGAAAATCCAGAAATAATTAAAAATTTAAAAAAAAATATAAAAATGCCATTGAGTATACAACAAAATGCAGTAGAATTAGAAAAGATTTACCATAATATAAAAAACTAGAAAAAATATTGGAAGGCATTTTTTATGATTTCGGTAATCTGTGTATACAATGATTTGCATTTGTATAATAATTTTATTAAAAGTAGCTTAGAAAAGCAGACAGTAAAATATGAATTGATTGCTTTAGATAATACAAACAATAAGTTTAAATCAGCTGCAGAAGCACTCAATTATGGAGCAGGTCAAGCAAGCGGCAAGTATTTTATGTTTGTTCATCAGGATATAAAATTCAACACAGAAAGTTGGCTAGAAGGCGCTGAAAAATTATTAGATAATCTGGAGAAAATGGGTGTTGCTGGTGTTGCTGGAATAGGAAATAAATATCTAAGAATTGTATCTAATATCAAACATGGAGTCCCACCTAGGAATGCTGGCAATATCAAAATTAACAATATTGAACAAGTGCAAACATTAGACGAGTGTTTGTTTATTGTAAAAAAAGAAGTTTATAAAAAATATTATTTTGATGAAAAAATTTGTAATGGATGGCATCTTTATGCTGTTGATATGTGTTTAACTTTGCAAAAGCAAGGATATAAAAATATAGTATTACCATTAGAAGTATACCATTTATCAGTTGGTCAAAAAATTTGCAAAGTAAAAAAAATATTTATTTTTAGGAGATTGCCAAAAGAATATTATGACTGTCTTAAAAATGTAATAAAAAAACATAAAGATTCTTATGGTTTTATATATACAACCTGTGGGTTATGGGATACAACACGATCGATTTTTATACAAAAAACAATAATTACGGCTAAAGATGTTTGCAAAAATATTTACAGTATTTTTGCAAAAATTTATAGATATTTTGTTCCACGGAAAAATTAAAAATCGATATATTAATAAAATTTATAGAACAATATGTTGTAACAGGTGCCACTATAGCATTTAGAAAAAATATAGTTGATAATGTTTTACCAATTTCTATAGATTGGATCCATGATGCATGGATTGCTTTTTTTCTAGTTCAATTGTGTACAAAGGGTTGATAATTGATAAAAATTTAATCAAATATAGGGTTCACGATAATCAGGTATGTGGAATTGGTAAATATAATAAAAATAATCTTACACATAGTTTAGAAAGAAATATAGAACTTACAAAGAAATCACCTTACATTAAAAAAGTGAAACCATACTTAATAATCTCTAAACAATTGAAAGATAATGTTTTATTTGATGAAGATATAAAAAAATATTTAAATGAAGGGATAGAACATTTAATAACTAGGGATTTAATACATAACAATTCGAGATGGAGACGGTTTTATTATATTAGCAAAGAAATATTAAATGGACATTATAAAAAATATTCGAATGGATTAAGGGGCATTATAAGAGATATATTGTTTTAATATAAATACCTGTTCGAACATAAGAAAATAATTTCTATTAAAAAGGAGAAAATATGAAAGGAATTATTCTGGCAGGAGGAGCAGGAACCAGGCTTAATCCTTTGACTAAGCCAATCAGCAAACAATTGATACCTATTTATGACAAACCGATGATTTATTATCCCTTATCTACGCTGATGTTGGCTGGAATAAGGGATATTTTAATTATCTCAACACCAAAAGATTTACCAAAGTTCAAAGAATTATTCGGTGATGGCGAGGAGATAGGTTTACATTTTAGTTACAAAGAACAGCCAAAACCGGAAGGGATTGCACAGGCATTTATTATTGGTGAAGATTTTATTGGAGATGATTCAGTCTGTTTGATATTGGGAGATAATTTATTTTATGGGCATAGTCTTTCTAACACTCTGCAGAATGTAGCCAAGCTCAAGGAAGGTGCGATTATATTTGGTTACTGGGTATCTGACCCCCAAAGATATGGGATCGTAAAGTTTAATGAAAAGACGGAGGTGGTTGGAATTGAAGAGAAACCAAAATCACCTAAATCAAATTATGCAGTTCCAGGAATATATTTTTATGATAATGAAGTTGTAAAGATTGCGAAAAACCTTATACCTTCTGCTCGAGGTGAACTGGAAATTACTGATGTAAATTTAAATTATCTTAAGAGAGGCAGATTAAGAGTAGAACTATTAGGCAGAGGGTATGCCTGGCTTGATACAGGAACACCGGATAGTTTAATAGACGCTTCTAATTATATTGCTACAATTGAAAGAAGACAGGGTTTAAAGATCGGATGTATCGAAGAAGTGGCTTATCGGATGGGTTATATTAATGGAATGCAATTAGAAAACATTATTGGTAAATTACCTAAAAATGATTATTCGAATTATTTGAAAATGGTTTTAGGGGAATCCAAAACAAATATAGGGTGATAAACGATGAATTTTAAAGAAGGCAAAATTGAAGGTGTCATAATCAAAGTACTAAAAAAATATAGTGATGATAGGGGATATTTGATTGAGACTTTTAGAAAAGATGAGTTACCGGATAATCTATTACCGAAAATGAGTTATATTTCTTACACTAGACCAGGAATTGCCAGGGGGCCACATGAACATAAAGAGCAAACAGATATATTCTGTTTTATTGGACCTGGTAATTTTAAGATTAAATTATGGGATAATAGAAAAGATAGTCAAACTTATGGTAATAGTATGGAATTAACAGGTGGAGAAGAACAATTAATAACTGTCATCGTTCCCCCGGGAGTAGTACATGGTTATAAAAATATATCTGATAAAGATGGAATGGCATTGAACTATCCTGATAAACTTTTTCGGGGTTGGCATAAAATAGAAGAAGTTGATGAAATAAGACATGAAGACCAGGAAGATGAATTTTATCTGGATTTTATCAATGAGGATAATATGCTATGATTTGGCTTATCGGCAATAAAGGCATGTTAGGATATGATATAGAAAGATTATTATCAGAAAATAAGGTAAGGTGCTTGGCTACAGATAAAGAGGTAGAAATTACTGATTATAAGAATCTGGAGAAATTTGAAACAGACAAAGAAATAAAATGGGTTATTAATTGTGCTGCATATACTAATGTTGATAAAGCTGAAGAAGAACCTGAAATAGCATTCAAAATTAATCAGGAAGGGGTTCGCAATGTTGCCCTTTTTTGTTCAAAAAGAAAAGCAAAATTGATACATATCTCGACAGATTATGTTTATGATGGCTCCAGAAGCAATTTTGAATATTGTTATGAAGAGGATGAACCTAATCCATTGTCTGTTTATGGAAAGAGTAAATTAGCAGGTGAAGAGGAGGTTAAGAAAAATTTAGTACAATATTTTATTATTCGTACTGCCTGGTTATACGGCATAAATGGTTCTAATTTTGTAAATACCATGTTAAGGTTATTTAATGAAAAGAAGGCAGTTAGGGTAGTACAGGACCAATGGGGAGTTCCGACTTATTCAAAAGACCTGGCTCAAGCAATTTTAGCTATTTTAGAGAAAGATACCGATGATTATGGAGTTTATCATTTTAGTAATATTGGGAGAACAAACTGGTATAATTTCGCAAAAGAGATTTACTTAGGTGCAAAAAAAATGGGATTAGTTGATAGTCAAAAAGAAGTAGAAATTATTCCAATCAAGACAGAAGAATATCCTACTGCAGCAACAAGACCTAAAAATACCATTCTATGTAAAGATAAAATAATAAATGTTTTTGGGATTGAGATAAGGTCATGGATTGAATCCCTGGAAGAATATTTACATGAATTGCGTTTGCAAAGAGAGTAGCTAGTCGTTGGTATTTAGTATTTAGTCAATTGGAAAACCATTTTTAGTTTGTTATTATGGTTTTTAGATCATAGGATTAAACTTTTCTCTTTATTATTTCCTTCTCCCTTGATGGGGGAATTAACCATTTTATATACTCCTCCCCCTTGAGGGGGGAGGATAAAGGTGGGGGTGAGGGGACTTATTAAATATAATCTTTTGTGAAAATGGAAATTATCAAAAACCTTGATTTTATTTAAATTTTCACGTTATACGATATACTTTATTTGGTATACATTAATTATTGAAGTAGAAACCATTTTATATTTTTAAAATTACAGAGGTATTAATATGAAACGAAAATTGCGCAACATATTAGTCACCGGTGGAGCCGGATTTATAGGTTCCAATTTTATCCGATATCTTTTCAACAGTGATGATTTTAAAGGAAATGTCATAAATGTAGATAAATTGACCTATGCGGGCAATCTTGAGAATTTAGAAGATATTGCCCAACTTTATGAAGGCAAAAGATATTTTTTTAAAAAAACAGATATCTGTGATTTTGAAAATATAAAAGACATTTTTGAAAGTTACGATATTGATACAGTAGTGAACTTTGCAGCTGAGACCCATGTAGACCGCTCAATTTTTGGACCAAAAGATTTTATTCAAACAAATATTATGGGAACCTTTAATTTGCTGGAAGTTGCACGTGAATGCTGGAAGGGAAAAGATAAAGAAAAGGTATTATTTCACCATATAAGTACCGATGAAGTTTATGGCTCAATAGAGGGGAATGATTGCTTCTATGAATACACTTCTTATCAGCCTAATAGCCCTTATTCGGCCTCAAAGGCATCTTCAGATCATTTAGCCAGAGCTTATTACAAAACATATGGATTTCCGGTCACTATTTCTAATTGTTCCAATAACTATGGTCCCTACCAGTTCCCCGAAAAACTAATCCCATTAATGATTTTAAATATCTTAGAGGGGAAACCTCTCTCGGTGTATGGTGATGGGAAGAATATAAGGGACTGGTTATATGTAGAAGACCATTGTTCCGCAATCTGGCAAATTCTAAAACAAGGGAAATCAGGGGAAACCTATAATATTGGTGGAGAAAATGAATGGGAAAATATTAAATTAGTTAATAGCTTATGTGAAATGATTGCAGAATTAAATAAAAAGGAAGAAAAGGATTACTATAAAAAATTAATTACTTATGTCAAAGACAGGCCTGGTCATGACAGAAGATATGCGATTAACTGTGATAAGATAAAACATAAATTGGAATGGAAACAGAAATATAACTTTAGTGAAGGCTTAAACAAAACAATTAACTGGTATTTCAATAATCATGATTGGGTTGACAGGGTAAGAAGTGGAGAATACCAGAAATGGCTAGAGAAAAATTATAGTGAAAGATAACTTTTATGAATATAAAAAACACAAGTAACAAACCTTATGTGGCAATAATTATTTTAAATTGGAATGGATGGAAGGATACTATTGAATGTCTGGAAAGTATTTTTAAAAACAATTACCCGAATTATCAAATTATAGTAATAGATAATGCCTCAACTAATAATTCAATGAATAAAATTAAAGAATGGGCAGAAGGCAAGCAAGAAATTATTTCTCCTGTGCAAGAAAACCCACTACATTATTTATCACACCCCCCTCATAAAAAACCCATACCATATTTATATTGTAATTCTAAGGAAATTGAAACAGATGCATTTTTGCTATCTGCACAAAATATAAAGTATCCCTTAGTTTTAGTGCAATCAGAAGAAAATTTAGGATTTGCGAAAGGAAATAACATTGGGCTAAGATATTCATTAAATAAAAAAATATTTGATTTTGCTTGGTTATTGAATAACGATACCGTAATTTTAAAAGATACTTTAGAAGCATTGGTTAATATTATGACAGATTATCCAGAGTTTGGAGTTATCACCCCAAGAATAAACCATTATTATAATATAAATCGCATTTGGAACTCTGGTGGGATGCTTACATTAACTGGAAATAAATATTACTTTGAACATAATCAAGTTATTCCTAATAATAAAAGAAAGAATACTTTAATTAAAACAACATTTATAACTGGATGTGCTATGTTTCTTCGGAGAAGTATCATCGAAAAGTATGGAATTCTTACAGAAAATTTTTTCATGGGTGAAGAAGATTATGAATTTAGTTTAAGGATGAAAAGAAAAAATATAAAAATGGCATGTGATAGAAGTACTACCATATATCACAAAATAGGCCAAAGTCGAGATGAGAAAAATCATAATACTATTAATTCAATTTTTATTCACCAATTAAACAGATTTATTAACCTTAAGAATAATTATAATGAAATTTATTGGAATTTATGGAGATTTATGGCTGTGCTTCGTGTGTTTTATATTTTATATTTTAAGCACAAATATAGTATTACCATTTGTTTTAAATATTGCAGGAAGCTAATTGACTATTCAAATAAGTATAATACTGTGACAAAAGAACTCTATTTTAAATTAAAAGAAGAATGCTTCAATTAAATATATTGTGGGATTAAAAGAAAAAATTATTATCATAAATTAAGATTTTAAGAATATTATCACTTGAATTAAATATAAGGGATGACAATAATGGATGTTTTAATTTTATCACACATGTACCCTTCAACATATAATGATGTGTATGGAATTTTTGTGCATGAACAAGTGAAAGCCTTGATCAAACTAGGAGTAGAGGTAAAAGTTATTTCACCTGTGCCCTGGGCACCTTTTCCTGTAAACATAATGAGTGAGAAGTGGAAGAAATATAGCATGGTTCCTAAATATGAAAATCGGGAAAATGTATCAGTGTGGTATCCGCGATATATTACTATACCAAAAGCATTGTTTCTTGAATCATCCGGAGAAAGAATGTATAAAGGATTACAATATTTAGTAAAAAATATATATAGTGATTTCAAGTTTGATTTGATCCATGCACACGTTGCCCTACCTGATGGGTATGCTGCTATGAAGCTTGCAAAAGATTTTAATGTTCCTCATGTCATAACAATTCATGGACAGGACTTGCAACAGACATTATATAAAAACGAACAATGCAAAGAAATTCTTTTAAAAGCAATACATTCAGCCAATAAAATCGTTCTGGTAAGCAATAAATTAAATAATATTATTAAAAAATATTGTGATGATAAAAATAATAAAATTAATGTTATAGCTAATGGAGTGGACGCTGATTATATTTTAAACAATAGAATGAAAAAAACTAATAATGAAAGAAATAAAATAATTCTGAGTGTATCTAATCTAATAAAAACAAAAGGTATTGATCTCAATATACAAGCTTTCAGTAAGTTGACCGAAAAATATCAAAATTTAAGGTACTTTATTATTGGAGATGGTACTGAAAGAAAAAATTTAGAAATATTATCCAAAGACTTGGTAATTAGTGAGAAGGTAGAATTTTTGGGTATCGTATCGCATAATGATGTGATGAAATATATGGCTGATGCAGATATCTTTTCTTTACCAAGTTGGAATGAAGCATTTGGTGTGGTTTATATCGAGGCTATGGCACATGGTAAACCCGTAATAGGATGCAAAGGAGAGGGGATTGAAGATTTTGTGGATGATGGAGAAACAGGATTACTAGTCAATCCAAAAGACGTTGATAGTCTTGCCCAAGCAATGGACTTTCTTTTAAGTAATCCTGACAAGGCAAATGCTATAGGCGAGAGGGCGCGTGAATTAGTATTGGAAAATTATACCTGGGAGAAAAATGCCGAAAAGACCCTAAAAGTATATCAAGAGGTTTTAAGCAATGCCAGGTAAAGTATGTATAATTACAACAGTACATCATCCTTTTGATACCAGGATATTCCACAAAGAAGCAATAACATTGGCTAAAACAGGGTATGAGGTAACTTTAATTGCCCAGCATGATAAAGATGAAGTGGTTGATGACATTAATATTATTGCATTACAGAAACCTAAAAATAGGTTTTGTAGAATATTTTTATTGGGATGGAAAGCTTATAAATTGGCTTTAAAACAAAATGCAGATGTTTATCATTTCCATGATCCAGAATTTTTACCTTGGGCGAATAGATTGAAGAAAAAGACAAAGGCGAAGGTAATATATGATGTTCATGAAGATTATATTACAAGCATAAAACAAAAAAAATATATACCATTTATTTTTAGAGGTTTAATATCTAAAATATTTGATTATCTGGAAAAGAGTTATAGCAAAGAATTTGTTAAAATATTAGCAGAAAAATATTACCAAAAGCGATTTACTAATGGGTATACCATTCTCAACTATCCTGTATTATCTGAAAAACCAGAACAAAGAAAAGAATATAATTTGAATATTGCTGAAGAAAATGCTGTTATTTATACTGGAAATGTTTCTATAGATAGAGGAGCATTAATCTATCCTGAACTAGTTAAACTTATACCCAATTTACATTTATATCTTGTAGGGAGATGTGACTCCAGAATTACTGATAAAATATATAACATAGCTGAAAATTCTAAAGAATTTATCCATATTGATGGAGAAGGCTTTATACCATTTGAAAAAATTATATCTTACTATATAGGGAAAAACTGGTTAGCAGGGTTAGCTATTTTCCCATATAGCGAGCATTATTATCAGAAAGAGCTTACAAAATTTTTTGAATATATGAATTTTGGGATACCAATTTTAGCATCAAATTTCCCCGTATGGAGAGATTTGATAGAAAAAAATGAATGTGGTATTTGTGTAAATCCTTTTAATTATAAAGAGATATCTAATGCCATTGAATATATTGTAAATAATCCAGATAAAGCTAAAAATATGGGTGAAAATGGCCAAAAGCTTGTTAGAGAAAAATATAATTGGGAAAATGAAAGCAAAAATCTTTTAAAAATTTATGATAATTTGAATAAATAAGGATATTTTTATTGAAATACATTTTTTACATTTCACTTTTTTTTATTTTATACATATATTTTGGCTATCCACTACTTTTATTTATCAAAAGTGTATTTAAAAAGAATAGGAGTGATACTTCAGATAATTATCTGCCCTTAGTATCAATTATTATCGCGGCCTATAATGAAGA
>CAZWUL010000022.1:0-17003 GCA_964636625.1 uncultured Atribacterota bacterium
TAAATTGCTTAAAGCACAGACAGGAATCAAGCAAAATTATGCTTATTTCCCGGTTGTTTTTGATGGCTTTAAAAAGACCAGAGATAATGTATTTGAAGAATTAATGAAAAATAATATTTTTACCAGAAAATATTTTTATCCATTAATTAGTGATTATGAATGTTATAAGCATAGATATAATTCTAACGACACCCCAATCGCTAAATATATTGCAAATAGGGTTTTAACTCTACCGTTGTACGCTGATCTAGAATTAGAAGATGTTGATAGGATTTGTAAAATTATTTTAAAGTAGAGGATTAATATGAAGGGAATAATTTTAGCAGGTGGCAAAGGAACACGTTTGTATCCTATGACAAAAGCTATTTCCAAGCAATTATTAGCAATATATGATAAACCTTTAGTTTATTACCCTTTATCAGTTTTGATGTTAGCTGGAATTAGAGATATATTAATTATTTCGACACCGGAAGACATCCATCAATATAAAAGACTTTTTAGAGATGGCTCTAATATTGGTGTAAATTTTTCTTATAAAGCGCAGAATAAGCCAAGGGGATTGGCAGATGCCTTTATTTTGGGAGAAAATTTTATTGGTAAAGAAAATGTATGCTTAATATTAGGTGATAATTTGTTTTTTGGCCAGGATTTAACCATGATATTAAATCAGGCAAAATCATTATCAAGTGGAGCAGTTATATTTGGTTATCCAGTCAAAGATGCACGTTCATTTGGAGTTGTAGAATTTGATGGAAATCATAAAGTAATTTCAATAGAAGAAAAGCCATCTAATCCCAAATCCAATTATGCTATTCCAGGATTGTATTTTTATGATAATAGAGTGATAGAAATAGCAAAAAGAATTGAACCATCCCACCGTGGGGAAATTGAAATAACTTCTGTTAATGAAATTTACTTAAAAGAAAAAGAACTAAATGTGATATTGCTAAAAAGAGGAATGGCCTGGTTAGATACTGGAACCCCCGAAGGCATGCTTAAAGCTGCAGAGTTTGTAGAGGCAGTTCAATCACGGCAGGGTTTTTATATAGGCTGCTTAGAGGAAATTGCCTGGCGTCGTGGCTTTATTGATAATAATCAATTAAAAAAAATTGGGGAAAATCTGAAAATTACTGCTTATGGTCAGTATATTTTAAGTTTACTGAATGAATAGATTAGATGTAATTAAATAATGTAAGGTATACATGATATGAAAAGTGTATTAGTTACCGGTGGAGCTGGCTTTATCGGTTCCAATTTTATTCATTATTTATTTAAAAATGATGACTTTAATGGAAGAATTATTAATGTCGATAAACTTACATATGCTGGTAATTTGGATAATTTGAGAGATATTGACAAAAAATATGGTGGTAAAAGATATTTTTTTGAAAATGTAGATATTTGTGATTCTACACAGATGAAACAAATATTTGAAAAATATGACATTGATACCGTAGTTCATTTTGCTGCTGAATCGCATGTTGACCGCTCTATATTTGGGCCAAAAGATTTTATTCAAACGAATATCTTGGGAACTTTTAATTTGCTGGAAATTGCCCGGGAATTCTGGAAAGAAAACAAGGATAATTATTTATTTCACCATATAAGTACAGATGAGGTGTATGGTTCAGTTAAAGATGGTGATTGCTTTTATGAACACACATCATATAAGCCCAATAGTCCATATTCAGCCTCAAAAGCATCTTCAGATCATTTGGTCAGGGCTTATTATAAGACATATGGATTACCTGTTACTATTTCTAATTGTTCCAATAATTACGGACCATATCAGTTTCCGGAGAAACTAATCCCTTTGATGACTTTAAATATTTTAGAGGAAAAACCATTGCCTGTTTATGGTGATGGGAAAAACATCCGGGATTGGTTATATGTGGAAGACCATTGTGCAGCAATCTGGAAAATTCTAAAATATGGGCAAACAGGGGAAACATATAATATTGGCGGAGAAAATGAATGGGAAAATATTAAATTAGTAAATAGCTTATGTGAGATAATTGCAGGATTAAATAAAAAAAATAAGAATTATTATAAAAAGTTAATCACTTATGTGAAGGATAGGCCTGGTCATGACAGAAGATATGCAATTAACTGTGATAAGCTAAAAGATCAGTTAGCCTGGAAACAAAAATATAATTTTCAGGATGGACTGAATAAAACAATTAACTGGTATATTGAAAATAAGAATTGGGTTTATAGAGTTAGAAGTGGAAAATATAAAAGATGGATCGAGAAAAACTATGAATCAAAATAGAAAAAATAATTATAAAAATAGAACTTCAGTTTCAGTAATAATTCCGACGTATAATAGAGCCCATCTTTTAGGACGTGCAATACAAAGTGTATTGAATAAATCCTTTTAGTACTTTGTGCTAATTATTGTAGACGATAGTTTAGAAATGAAAAAATATTTATTAGGTGAAGATAATGAATGACCATAAAGTATCAGTTATTGTCCCAGTCTATAATGGCGAGAAGTATATAAAAAAATTACTTAACTCACTAATGTCTCTAAATTACCCAGAAGATAGTTATGAAATAATAGTAGTTGACAATAATTCTATAGATAATACGATGGAAATCATTAAGAAATATCCTGTAAAATTATTAGAGGAGAAAGAGATTCAGAGTTCTTATGCTGCTAGAAATAAGGGGATACAACAATCTAAATATGATATTTTGGCATTCACTGATGCTGATTGTATTGTTGATAAAAATTGGCTAAAAGAAGGGATAAAACCAATCGTTAACGGTGATGCAGATTTAGTAGGTGGTAAAGTAGAATTTTATTTTTCTAAAAAGAAAACTATTGCTGAATTATATGATTCTATAACTCATATGCAGATAGAAAATAATGTTAACGAAAGAAATGTTGCCAAAACAGCCAATTTGATAACCAAAAAAAAAATCTTTAAAGAAATTGGATTATTTCCTGATAACGTGCAATCAGGAGGAGATGTTCAATGGACTGGCAAAGCAACAATAAATGGATTTAGGCTTGTTTATGGTTCTAAGATTGTTGTTTTACACCCTGCTAGAACTCTCGGAGAAATGATTAAAAAACAATATAGAGTGGGAAAAGGAATGCCATTGATTTGGAAAAATAGTAAAGGCATGGCAAATCAAAGGCCATTTATTATCCAGATTATTAGATTGGTTCTTCCACGTAGAATTAGTACATTAAGAAAACAAATAATTAAAGATAAAGCTAATGCAGAAATAATGATGAAAAGACTTTTTAAGATCTGGTTGTTTTCTTATTTTTGTAAGTTATCTTCTTTTTTTGGAGTAATAAGTTATTATATTTCTAGGAAAAATAATGGAAATAAAGCTAATTGATGTATTAGAAAATTTAGCAGTAGAAGGACAGGAAATTGTTAAAAAGCATAATAAGATTCCTGGTGGCAAGAATGGCCCCTATAACGATTTGGAAACACCTGTAAGAAATTCTTCCCATTGGATAATGATTTTTTCCAAGATTTACAAACTAAGTAAACAGAAAAAATATTTAGATAGTATTTATAAATTAGCTGAATACATTATTTCAAATGAGGCAAGGCCATATGGTTATAGTTTTTTTCATAGAAATAAAAAAAGAAAGGATAAATGCAATGGATTAATCGGACAAGCATGGACTTTTGAAAGCCTTATAAAAGCATCTGAAATATTGCAAGATGAAAAGTATAGTAAAATTGCTATTGAAGTTTTCAATCAACATCCTTTTAATGAAAAATATGGTTTATGGAATAGAGTTGAAATTGACGGAAATATATTTTCTTTTGATGGGACGTTTAATCATCAGCTATGGTTTGCAAGTAGTGCAAGCTCAATTATTGAAAACAATGATAAAATAATAGAACAAAAAATTAATATTTTTTTAAATTATGTAAAAAATAATCTAACTACCATGAATGATGGTCTTATTTTCCATCAGATAAAATGGATTTGGAGAAGGCGCTTACTCAGAAGTTATTTATTTAACGCTATTGCAAAAAGTACATATAAAAATATCGAACTTCTTTTAAGGGAAGGAAAATTAAGTTTTAAGTATACTAAAATAAGTGATTTCGAAAAAGAAAGAATAAAAAAAGAAATATATAGGTCTGTTGGATACCACTGTTTTAATTTATATGCATTTGCAATTTTAAAAAATAATTTCCCAGAACATAAATTGTGGCAAAATCCAATTTTAGATAAAACACTTAGATATATTTTTACTGATAAATACTTTATAGATATAGAGCATAACAAATATGGATTCCCATATAATGCACCGGGATTTGAAATTCCTTTTATTTTATTTACTTTTTTTAAAAATAATCATAAAGATTATCAAAAACAAATTGAAAAATGGTTAAATATTCAATTTAAAAAAAGCTATAATATAGAAAAAAATTGGTTTAGCAATAATAATCCAGATCCATTAACACTCACTTCCAGATTTTATGAGATTACCAGACTACCTGATAACATTTTTAATGAAATTAATATAAATATATAAACATCTTAGAAAAATCATAATATGTATTTCAAAAAAATTGCTGAAGAAATAGATTATTTACTGAGTAACCCGGATAAAGCCAAAAAAATGGGAGAAAAAGCACGTAAAATGGTTTTAGAAAATTATACCTGGGAAAAAAATGCTGAGAAAACAATAAAGGTCTATGAAGAGGTTTTAAGTAATGCCAGGTAAAGTATGTGTGATAACTACAGTGCATAATCCTTTTGATACCAGAATATTTCACAAAGAGATAAAATCACTGGCAAAAGCAGGATACGCGGTGACTTTGATTGCTCAACATAATAAGAATGAGGTTGTTGACGGAGTTAAAATTATTGCATTGCCAAAACCTAAAAATAGAATATCGAGAATCTTTTTATTGAGTTGGAAGGCATATATAATTGCTTTAAAACAAAACGCTGATATTTATCATTTTCATGACCCTGAATTTTTGCCATGGGCAAACAGATTGAAGAAAAAAATTAAGGCAAAGGTAATATATGATGTTCATGAAGATTATATGACAAGCATAAAACAAAAAAAATATATACCCTTTTTTTTTAGATGGATTTTTTCAATAATTTTTAATTACATAGAAAAATATCGTAGTAAAGAAATGCTAAAAATATTAGCAGAAAAATATTACCAAATGCGATTTCCTGATGGGTATACTATTCTTAACTATCCTATATTATCTGAAAAAACAGAACAAAGAAAAGAATATAAGCTAAATATTGTTGAAGAAAATGCTGTTATATATACAGGAAATGTTTCTATAGACAGGGGAGCATTCATATTCCCTGAATTAGTAAAAAATATAAAAAATATAAATGTTTATATTGTTGGAAAATGTAGTCCTGAAATTAGTGAACAGATATTTGTAATAGCTGAAAATGCTCGAGATAGAATCCATATTGACGGAGATGGTTTTATTCCATTTGAAAAAATATTATCCTATTATAAGCAACGTAAGTGGCTAGCTGGGTTGGCTATTTTTCCATATAGTGAGCATTATTATCAAAAAGAACTTACTAAATTTTTTGAATACATGAGGTATGGTATACCAATAATAGCGTCAAATTTTCCAGTATGGAAAAAGTTAATTGAAGAAAGTGAATGTGGTATTTGTGTGAATCCTTCTGATTATAAGGAAATCTCCCAGGTATTTGAATATATTATAAATAATCCAGCTAAAGCGAAAAAGATGGGTGAGAATGGAAAGAAGCTTATTAGGGAAAAATATAATTGGGAAGAAGAGAGTAAAAAGTTAATAAAAATTTATGGAGATTTAAAGTATTGAGGATATTACTTTGATATATATTTTTTATATTTCTTTTGTTTTAATATTTTACATTTACATAGGCTATCCTTTACTGTTATTTCTAATAAATTTATTCAAAAAGAATAAGAATAATACTTCAGATGATTATCTGCCATCAGTTTCAATAATAATTGCTGCTTATAATGAAGAAAAAGTAATAGAAGATAAGATAAAAAATACTTTAGATATTGATTACCCAAAAGAAAAGCTTGAGATTATCATATTTTCTGATTCATCAAATGACAACACTGATAAAATTGTTAAAAAATACGAGAAAAAAGGTGTGAAGCTGCTTCGGATTGATGGCAGAAAAGGTAAGACTTATTGCCAGAATAGGGCAGTGGAAAAAGCCAGGGGAGAAATTATTGTTTTTTCTGATGCCAACAGTATGTATCAGCAGGATGCTATTAAGAAATTGGTTAGAAATTTTACAGACGAACAGGTTGGCTGTATCTCTGGTGAATTAAAATATATAAGTGGAAAAGATATAAAAAGTGATAATAGTAGTGAGGGTATTTACTGGAAATATGAAAAGAATCTTAAAAGATTGGAAAGTAAAATATCATCCCTGGTTGGCGCTAACGGCGCAATTTATGCAGTAAGAAAAAAATTATATGTTAATTTAGCAGATTTTTCCATCAGTGACTTTGCAGAACCATTATTGTTATTCCTTAAAGGGTTTAGAACAGTATATGAACCGGGGGCTATTGCTATTGAGAAAAATGATGATACATTCAGAGAATCATACCAGCGCAGAGTTAGAATTGTTACCAGAACTTTTTCTAATATTATTAAGGACAAGCAATTGGCCAGTACTTTAAATATTTTTCGCTTTGGAATATTTTCTTTACAATTCATTTCACATAAACTTCTTAGATGGTTTTCAGGATTCTTTCTTATCTTATTGATTATTAGCAATTTGGTATTATATAATCAAGGAATTTTTTATCAAATTATGCTCTGGGGACAAGTATTGTTTTATTTTCTGGCACTATACGGATTGTTAACAGAGAGGTTTCCTGGAGTAAGGGATATAAAAGTAGCACGTGTTATTTTTTATTTCTGCCTTTCTTGTTGGGCTATGCTGGTAGGGGTAAAGAATGGTATATTAAACAAAGAGATGAGAACCTGGGAAACAAATCGTTAATAGAGGAATTGTCACGGGGATGGCAGACTGTGTAAAAACTCATTCCGGAAATTAAGTGCCTCCACTTACATCAATTATTAACTTAATTATTGGGAATAGTCATATAGTAAATTAGGTAATAAATAATATTGCCTCTACTTTAACACTATTTTTCGCTTAGAAGGCGACTTTTCACACAACCTGTCGTATTCCGTATAACGTTAAAAAAGTATATAGTATCATCGTGTATCGAGTATCGAGTCAAAAGCGTATATCGTATATCGTGAAGAAAAGGAAAATCAAGATGCAAGATGTAAGATGCAAGGGAAAAAAGTTTTTTGTTATTAGTTTATGGTTTTTCGTAAATAAAAAATAGATAGAATCAACAGATAGGTAACACTTTTGATTCAGGCATAAGTTACACTAACAACTCTATTTATTAGATAAAAAAAATTATTTATGAATAATAGATAGTTTATAGTACAAATGCTTGCAATTGTATTTTATGTTATATTTATGATATAAAATTATAATTGATTGTGAAATTAAATAAACCGAAAGAGCACGCATACTTATAAACAATGAATAGTGTAACCCTAAAAAATATAATTGAAGATTTTAATCATTTACCAATTGCAGAAAAAGAAGCGATACACTAATAAGCAATAGACGGGGCCGGATTTAATTAATTTTACAGCTATGTATGATAAAGAATTTATAAATGTTGCAATATTATAAAGACGAGAGATAAGGTTGTTATGTCTTTTTATATATTTTAATTTTGTTGTTTTTATGGAAAGGGTTTAAATGCATTTATTGTCATTAATTTTTACATTTTCATTTATTGTTAGTTTTTTTGGTTTTCCTATTTTAATTCCTCGCTTAAAAAAGGCAGGAATTACCGGGCGAAATATGAATAGTATCAAACAGGAAGAAATATCGGAGATGGGTGGTCTGGTTATAGTAGGCGGATTTTCCGGTGGAATTATTCTAACAATCTTTATTAAGACATTTTTCAAATTACTGCCTGATGTGTATTTAGTATCCTTGCTTGCCTGCCTATCAACTGTTTTAATTGTTGCCTTGATTGGGATAATCGATGACCTTATTTCTATGAGGCAGATTATAAAGGCATTTATGCCGATATTTGCTGCATTACCATTAATGGCAATCGAGATAGGCGATACTATTATGAGAGTACCGTTTATTGGCAGGATCAATTTTGGTATTATATATCCGCTACTTTTAATACCATTGGGAGTGACCGGTGCGACTAACGCGTTTAATATGCTGGCAGGTTTTAATGGTTTAGAGGTAGGTTTAGGGATAGTTTGTATGGTAACTGTCTCCATTATTGCTTATATCACAGGCAGTATGACTGCACTTGTAATTTCATTATCATGCCTGGGCGCTTTGCTTGCTGCTATTTATTATAACTGGTATCCGGCCAAGATTTTAGTAGGGGATATTGGGACATTATGCATGGGAGCAGTGCTGGCAACATGTGTCATTGTAGGTGATTTTGAAACAGCAGGGGTTATTCTAATAATACCATTTGTATTTGAATTTATTATTAAGGCATTGCATAAATTTCCCAGTCAAGATTGGTGGGGAGTAAATAAAGACGGTAAATTATATTGCCCGGAAAAAGGCCCGGTAAGTTTGCCACAAATTATAATGAAGCTCAGTGGGGGAATCAAAGAAAAAAACCTGGTTATGGTATTAATAGGCATTGAAGCAGTTTTTGGATTTATTGCAATAATGATTTACCTCTAAAAGCAACTGTCATGGTGAAGGTTGTTCTGGCAATCTTTAAAAGAATATAAAAACCAACCAATCTCCAGTCTACCAATCAAGAAAACTAGCAGTTAATATAATTAATTAGTACAGTTAAATGGTTAAATGGTTAAATAGTTAATTAGTTCAAGATAAAAGAAATACAGTTGATTAGTTTAAAACAAAAAACTTAAGAGTTAGGTTAGTTAGTATTAATGCTTGAAAGGCAAAATTCAATTAATTGGTTGAGCTACAAATTATGAGGTGCAAGAAAATTATATTTTTCGGTTATTAGTTTACGGTTAAATACTGTGGGAATAAGTGGATGAGATTGCTTTGTCGCTACGCTCTGCGCAATGACAAAAGAAAAAAAATCTGCGCAATGAAAAAAATATTGAGTATTCAGATATCTAGTATCGTGTATCGAGGCCAAAATGTAAAAAAAAAATCAATTGTAGAAATATAAGATTAAGAAATAAAATGTAAGTTGAAAGCAAATTTTTAAGTTTCCATCTCCCCCCGGAGGGAGATGGGTAGGGTGAGGGGGGAGAAATGCAATTAAATACAAAATAAAGAAATAATTACAAGAATAAAAACAATCAATGTTTTATGGTAAACCAATATAAAAATATAGACTAAAAAACTTCATTTATTTTGTGCTATAATATATAAAGAATTTGTTTGTACAAAGATATTATCGAGTTATTTTTTATATTTTGAACATGAGGGGAATAGATTAAATGTATAAAGTAGTTGCTTATATTGAAAGAGATCCAGAAACAGGACTTTATGTTGGGACTGTTCCGGAAATTACTGGTGCACACACACAAGCGGAAACTTTAGATGAACTCCAAAGTAATTTGAGAGAAGTAATCGAATTATGCTTAGAAGAAATGACCCCAGAAGAAAAGAGACAGTTACCAGAGTTTGTTGGAATTCAGCAGATTGAGGTATCAGCTTGAGTAAGCTGCAACTGGTTGATGCAAAAATAATGGAAAAATTATTATTTCAATTAGGTTTTAAGAGAGTCCGTCAAAAAGGAAGTCATGTTTTTTACAGACACCCAGATGGGAGAACTACTACAATACCTCACCACAAAGGAAGAATTTTAGCCCGCCCTTTAACTAGAACTATTTTAAAAGAAATTGAAATTACTAAAGAAGAATATCAAGAAATACTGAAAATATTATAAACCCATAGGTAATATTACCAATTAAAATTAACAGATTATTTATAGTATAAAGGGTTATAAAATATTTTATGTTATAATTTATGATGTAAAACCATGGATTGATTGTTAAATTAATTGGAATGGGAGGAGGCATATAAGTTAGCAATGAGTAATGTAAATCTAAATAAAATTATTGAAGATTTTAAGCATTTGCCTATTGAAGAAAAAGAATATGCCTTAGAAGTTGTAAAGAAACAGATTATAGAGGCAAAAAGAGAAATTATAGCCAAAAGGGCCAAAGAAGCCAGTTTTAATTATAAAAAAGGAGATATAAAAGCTGGAGATGTTAAAGCACTTTATAAGGATTTAGAAAGTGATTAAAATATATTGGGATCAAGGATTCAAACGCTCTTATAAAAGAAAAATAAAGAATAATTCGGAATATAAAGCAAAATTTTGGGAGTCGTTGGAATTATTTTCAGAAGAACCATTTAATCCACAGTTAAGAACCCATAAGTTAAGCGGAAAACTTAAGGGATTATGGGTTTTCAGTTGTTTATATGATTGTCGAGTAATTTTTAAGTTTATAAGAAAAAACGAGGTGCTGTTAATTGATATAGGTAGTCACGATGAAGTATATTGAATCTATTGCTTTCTAGAAAAATTAACAATCTTCCAATTGAAGTAGCTTTTCTATTAGCCAACCCGCTATATCTTAGTTCTCCCTCCCTCAAGGGGAGGAAATAAAAATAAGAACTATATTTACAGTAAAGAGCAAAAAGTAATTAGTAATGAGCAAGATAATTACCCAGTTAGCCAATTAAAAACATTATATAGTATCGAGTATCGAGTCACAATATAGTCGTGTGTCGTGCGTATTGTGTATTGCGTGCAAAATACAATCAAATACAAGGTGCAAGATAAAAATAGTATACCGTAAAATGCAAATGCAAAATACAAGATAAAAACAGTTACAAGATTTATGTTAAGAAAAAATTCGTATTATGATAATCAATCTATCTCTCAAGTGGAAGGAGATAAGTGAGGCTAATTCATTTCTCAAGGGAAGGAAGTAAAACAGGAGTAAATCCTTCATCTAATGACAATAGATTTTTAGGACTGACTGCTGATAAGGGTAGGAAGTAAAAGAAGAACCAATCCTTCAGCCATCTACTATTTATTTGATTGACAATAGATTTTATTTGTGTTATATGTAAGAAAGTAAGAATTACTTACTATAAGAAAATAAGATATATTAAAAATATAGGAGAAAAGTATGGCATTAGTTCAGATAAGAGAAAAATCGCAAATAACCATTCCTAGCAGTATTCGAAAGGAATTGGGAATAAAAAAAGGCGATTATTTAGAAGTTGTTAGAGAGGGTGATCGTATCTTACTCATTCCTAAAATAGTTATTGATAAAAATTCAGTAGTATTATCCAAAAAAGGAGAAGAATATTTGCAAGAAGCCTTGAATGATGTCAAAGAAGGCAGAGTAAGTGATAGCAATAATGTTGAAAAATTTTTTGATGATCTGAAAAGTTAATTTATAAAATGAAATTAATTTATACTACTAGTTTTAAAAAAGATTACCGAAAACTCTCAGCTGTAATTCAAAATAGAACAAATCAAAAGATAAAATTACTTGTTGAAAATCTTTCTCACCCCTCATTAAGAGTAAAAAAAGTAAAAAAATATCCTGGTATCCTTGAAGGGACTATTAATAAAAACTATCGGTTTTTATTTCAAATAACCCCTGATGGAGTTATTTTCCTGAGAATTGGTAAGCATGATATTTTAGAACAACTATAACTGTTACCCTATAATTTAAGATAACGGCCAACCACTATTTATAATTGGCAAATATAAAAGAATATATTAGAATATATTATATTTTTTATCAGGAGAAAAATAATGGCAAAAGTAGTAACTATAAGATTATCAGAAGAAGAATATAAGATGATAGCTGCAGCTGCCAAAATAGAACGACGTCCAATTTCAAATTTTATTACTGCTAAAGTAATGGAAGAAATAGAGGAATCTTATTATGTTGATTCAATAGAAATGGATCAGATTAAATCAGATAAAAAACTGATTGAAAAGATGAAATCTGGACATCGTAATGCTCTGGATAAGAAAGGCAGACCAGAAACCTGGCGTTATCGAATTGGCATTCATAGATTTTTCTACGAAATTGATGATATAAATAAAGATTATCTATATGATTACAGTAGACAATAGACAGAATGCTTATTAATTTGCAAGACAAGAAAGTATTGCGTCGTTCGCATTGCGTATTGCGTGCAAAATACAATCAAATACAAGGTGCAAGATAAAAATAGTATACCGTAAAATGCAAATGCAAAATACAAGATAAAAACAGTTACAAGATTTATGTTAAGAAAAAATTCATATTAAGTATTCTGTATAACGTTAA
Source organism: uncultured Atribacterota bacterium (assembly GCA_964636625.1). GTDB lineage: Bacteria > Atribacterota > Phoenicimicrobiia > Phoenicimicrobiales > Stramentimicrobiaceae > CAZWUL01. The sequence goes on from CAZWUL010000022.1 coordinate 12,351, forward strand.
TAAAATAAAAACAAATTCACCCCCACCATAATCCTCCCCCTTCAAGGGGGAGGAAATAAGTGAGGCTAATTGGTCTTCTCTCGATAATTTGGACATCAAGTTAAGACAATTTTGTTAACATAAGCTGTTCATATTCCTCCGGTTTGCAATAACCTAAAGAGTAATTTAATCAATATTTAAATACAAAAATCATAGAAAAAATGTTTAATGATTTTGCAAAATATGTTTTTAAAATATATGATAGAATAATATAAAAACATGGGGCCTATTTAGATTATTTATATTTTGGGAGTTTATATATGAAAAAAGAAAAACAATACATTGTACTTATTGAAAAAGGGTAAGATGGAAATTTGAATAGACAGAGCATTGCTAGAAAGATTTTAAATGATACAGAATTGTTTTTTGAAGAATTTATGAAATGAATAAAAATAATTATTACGGTTAAAAATAAATTATTTGACAAGTAGAATAATTTTATGACAATAAATATTGCTTTCAATATAATTAGATTAAAGATTATTACAGTTAAATATAAATAAAACAATGGAGAGTTATTATGGCAACTACCAAAACGATTATTTATAGAATATTACTAAAAAAAGAGCCAGAAGGCGGTTATACAGCCACAGTACCTTCTCTTCCTGGTTGTATTACTTATGGTGAATCTATTGAAGAAGCTACAAAAATGGTACAAGAAGCTATAGAATTATATTTAGAAAGTTTAAAAGCTCATAATGAAGAAATTCCAAATGATGAAGGTACTTTGGAATATACATTAAGGGTAGGAATAAATGCCTAGATTACCGTCATTAAATCCTAAGGATATTATTAATATTTTGGAAAAAAATGGTTTTGTATTAGACAGAACCAAAGGCAGTCATCACATATATTACCATCCTAAAAGTAAAAGACGAGTTATTATACCATTCCATAAAAAAGACCTTCCCAAAGGAACCATTATGGAGATACTTAGACAAGCTGGATTAAGAAAAAATGATATTTTATAAAATATTCACCCCCACCTTTATCCTCCCCCCACAAGGGGGAGGAAATGTTATAAAAGTTAATTCCCCTTCAATAGGTAAAAATTGTAAATAAGTTGATCCTTCCATCAAGGGGAAGGAAACCGAAGAATATATATCGATCCTTCAAGGAAGAGGAGACAAAAGAAGAGAAAATATTTCCAATCTTACAATATTGAAACCTTCCAGTATTCCATAAAATACATTTGGTTTGGGTAGAAATAGATGAGATTGATTCGTCGCTTCGCTTCTCGCAATAACAGAAGAAAAAACGCTCCTCGTAATGACAAAAAAAGAAAAGTGTTTGACAAAGTCATAGTGTTCGCAATGACAAGAAAGACCCCGAAATGACCGGAAATGTGAATCCTCGTAAAGATATGAAAAAAGAGAAATTATCTTATAATAACATATTATGATAATGTGATATTGACAGATAATGTTATTTATGCTATTCCTTAATAAGAATAAATATAAGCAAGAGGTGAGTTTAGATGGTAGAAGTAATTGGTAAGATAACTAGAAATGGGCATATTACAATTCCCGGGAAAATAAGAAAAATATTAAATATTGAAGATGGAGATATTGTTAAATTTAGCTTAGAAGGGAATAAAATAACGATTACTCCGGGAATTATTGTAGATAAAGATCATGCTTATTTCTATAAAAAAGAAACACAAGAACAAATTAAAAAATCTGAAAATGAATTTAAGAAAGGGGCATATAGGTCTTTTGGTAATGGGAAAGATTTAAAGAAAGAAGTTGAAAGTGATTAACAGAATACATATACCGCATCACATCATTAAATCTTTAAAAAGTAAGAAAAAACTATCAAAGGCTGTTAAAGAAAAATTCTATTGGTGTCTAAATATGCTTGTAGAAGATTCTAAATATCTTTCTTTGAGAAATAAAACGGTACAAGGGACTAAGGATATTTGGGAATTTAGTATTAATAAAAATTATAGATGTATATACAGAAAAGAAAAAGATGATATATTTATTCTGGCAATTTCAAAACACGAAGATGTTTTTTAGAAAAAAAGACAAAGTCGCTGCGTTTCTTGCAATGACAGAGAAAAAGGGAAACTCCACAGAATGACAAAAGAAAAGATTTCTGCGTAATAAATAAAAGTATAGGGAAGAACCTCATAGAATATATAAATCAAGAAATTATCATTGATTTTTTAAAGTAATAACATTATAATTACATTAGTAAATAATTTAATAGAATGTTAGAAGGTGATAGAAATGAAAGCAACAATAATACCAATTGGAAATTCAAAAGGTTTGAGAATTCCAAAAGCAATATTGGAACAATGTAATATTTTAGAAGAAGTATCTTTAGAAGTAAGAGGAGATAGTATAACTATAAAACCTATCAAAAATAAGCCAAGAAAAGATTGGCATAAATATTTTAAAATAATGAAGAAAAAAGAAGAAGATAAATTACTAATTAATGAAAAGATTGACTTAGAAATGGAAGATTGGGAATGGTAATTAAGCAATATGATATTTTTCTAATTTCTTTAGATCCTACTATTGGTCATGAAATTAAAAAAGTACGTCCATGTGTAGTTATATCTCCAAATGAAATGAATAATAATATATCTACAATTATCATTGCCCCCATGACTACTCGCTCACATTCTTATCCTACTAGAATCCCAATAAAATTCGAAGATAAAAAAGGTTGGGTTGTATTAGACCAGATACGAGCCCTTGATAGGAAAAGATTTGTAAAGAAACTGGGAAAATTAAATAAAGAAACAATTCTTAAAGTAAAAAAAATAATTCAAGAAATGTTAGTAGAATAAAAAAATACAAAATATAAAGACAGTTTTCGGTTATCGGTTTTTAGTTTACAGTTTAAATTAGTATTGAGTATATAGTACCGAGTATCGAGTCCAAAATACAAATAAAAGATGCGAGATAAAAAATTAAAGAGTCTACCAGCCTGCCAGTCACCCAGTCTACTAGTCAAAATAGTCGTGTGTCGTGCGTATTGTGTATTGCGTGCAAAATACAATCAAATACAAGGTGCAAGATAAAAATAGTATACCGTAAAATGCAAATGCAAAATAGAAGATAAAAACAGTTACAAGATTTATGTTAAGAAAAAATTCATATTAAGTATTCCGTATAACGTTAATAAAATAAAAACAAATTCACCCCCACCTTAATCCTCCCCCTTCAAGGGGGAGGAAATAAGAAAAAGGAGATGATCCATCCCTCAAAGGGAGGAAATGAGATTATTTACTCCATCACTCAAGGGGAAAATTACAGTTCAAGTTATCAGTTTATAGTTTTTTGTTTTTAGTTAAATATATAAATACAATTTAAGATAAACTTAGGACTGAGACTGAGAGCATAAATGGATGAGATTGCTTCGTCGCTGCGCCCCTCGCAATGACAAGAAAGAAAAATACTTGCAATGGCAAGAAATAATCTGTCAGTCACGATGGTCTACAAGCCAACAAAGAATCAAAAAATCCGCCAAATTTCTTTTACTGAAAACTATGAACAAACAACTGAAAACTACTCCACCAACAATTATGCTGGAATAAATAAGGGAGAGGGTCAGGGTGAGGGGGAAAACTTAAAATCAAGTTATCAGTCAAAATAAGGTTCAAGTTGCGAGTTGTAATTTAAAAAAATACAAAAAATGTTTTTGGATTTTGCTAAATGTGTTTTTGAAATATGTGATAGAATAATATAAAAACATGGGGCCTATTTTAGATTATTTATATTTTGGGAGTTTATATATGAAAAAAGAAAAACAATATACTGTACTTATTGAAAAAGGTGAAGATGGAAACTTGATTGGAACTGCTTTAGAGATAAAAGGTTGTCATAGCCAGGGGAAAAATATGGAAGAGCTTCTTGCCAATATACGGGAGGCCATTGAATTATGCTTGGAAGTTCAGGGAGAAAGCGAATCATATATTAAAGAGATAGTTGGAATTCAGAAAGTTGCAGTATGAGCAAATTACCCATATTGACAGGATTGCAAATTATTAAGAGATTAAAGAAAAATGGATTTATTATAATTCGACAAAAAGGTAGTCATGTTTTTTTAAAACATAAAAATGATTCTAGAACAACTATTGTTCCAATTCATAAAAGTCAAGATATAGATAGAGCATTGCTTAGAAAGATTTTAAATGATACAGAATTGTCTTTTGAAGATTTTTCAAAGTAAATAAAAGAAGTTTTTTCGGCTAAAAACAGTATTTGGTATTTGGGATCTTGTATTGAGTTGAAATAAAATAAAAGATAAGAGATAAAAAATATAAAGAGTCTACCAGTCTGCCAGTCACCCAGTCTACTAGTCAAAATAGTCGTGTGTCGTGCGTATTGTGTATTGCGTGCAAAATACAATCAAATACAAGGTGCAAGATAAAAATAGTATACCGTAAAATGCAAATGCAAAATACAAGATAAAAACAGTTACAAGATTTATGTTAAGAAAAAATTCATATTAAGTATTCTGTATAACGTTAATAAAATAAAAACAATTTCACCCCCACCTTAATTCTCCCCCTTAAAGAGGGAGGAGACAAGAAAAGAGTTAATCCATTCCTGACTTTGACACTTCATTTCCCAAAACCCTTGTAAAATAAGGATTGTTAAC
>CAZWUL010000023.1:0-16638 GCA_964636625.1 uncultured Atribacterota bacterium
TTAATTCCTTACCTGTTGTCCATCCCCCATCAACCAAAAGGTTAATACCAGTTATAAAATCAGCTGCAGGAGAAGCCAAAAACAAAACCGCTGCAGCAATATCATAGGTTTCTGCCAATCTTCCTAAAGGAATATTTTTAATTATTTCATTATATTTATTTTTATTTTGCATTACATGTTCAGCCATTTCAGTTTTGGTAAAAGTAGGAGAAACTGAATTAACATTTATTCCATATCTTCCCCATTCCATCGCCAAAACCTTAGTCAAACCAATCAAGCCTGCCTTACTACAGTTGTATGAAGTATGTCCGACTAATGCAGTAATACTATTCATAGAAGAAATATTTATGATTCTTCCATATTTATCTTTAATCATATTTTTTGCAACTTCTTTTGTTAGAAAAAATAAGCCTTTCAAATTAACATTCATGGTATTATTCCATGTTTCTTCACTAATATCTGTTGCAGCCTCACGATAACAAACACCTGCATTATTAACTAAAATATCTATTCTTTTAAATTGATTAATTATCCTATGTACAATCTTTGGTGTTTGAGATATTTCTGTTAAATCACCGGGAATAGATAGAACTTTAGTGGTCATATTTTCAATTTCCCTATGCACTTCCGCCAATTTATTTTCGTTTCTTCCTAATATAATAATTTCAGCTCCTGCATTAGCTAAGGCAAAGGCACAGGCTTTCCCAATTCCTCTACTCCCTCCAGTAATCAAAGCTACTTTATTGTCTACTCTAAAACTAGGTATCTTTACTTCCTCCATAATTTTTCACTCCAAACATATTTATAATTATAGTATTCATTTTAAATAAGTATATGACATACTCCCGTAAGGAAGTACCAGGACAGAGGCATCAGGACCATATTTTTTAAAGACTCGATCTATCACCACTTGAATATTTCTGCTCCAATCTAACTTCATTTTATTAGCATCTTCCTCCTCTATTCCCTGTGATACTAAAATCATATGTGCTTTTTGTTCTGCCTGAAATAGTTTATAGATAGCAGGAGCATCTGCCATTTCATAATCATATCTCCCCTTTTTCATTTCTTCCAAATATTCTTTCGGGCTGGACCAATCATGACTGAAAGATTCTAAATACAGTCTTCTAATGATTTCCGGACCAAGATTTTCACTACAATAAGCTGCAATAATTCGAGTGCCACCTTCTTTCACTATACTTCCTGCACTTAACATGGAAACATTGCTTTGATCAAAATACCAGTGTTTTGGGTTTCCACTTGCTATCACGATATCCACTGGCTTATCTAAACCGATACCATAAATATTAGTAAATACCTTTATTGCCTCTTCTTGTGTCTTGACCGGCTCTCCAAAGAAAACCTCACAAACATCTCCTTTTCCATTCACAACAACATTTATAACCGCATTGAGCTTGCCAATCCTGGCAACTTCCACAAGGTCTTCCCAAAAAGGATTGTCATTTGTTTTGCCAAACCAAGATTTTATCGATTCAGCTAATCTCCCATGATGTGAAAATATTGTTTTTTTTCCTGCAATTCCTGGCATCATTATCTTTGGACCTCCACAGAATCCAGCATAAGGATGTGCTTCTACTAAACCTATCCCAATGCGAACATCAGCATCTAATACTTCTTTGTTAATCCATATTGGGGTATTTCTTGAAGTTTCACCAAGATATGCTAAATTATCAATATCTTCTGAATCATGTTGGACAATTTTGTATTCACTTTTTATATTTTTACCTACTTTATTGTTGATTTCGTTTTCATTCATTTTTCTATGAATTCCGGCAGCAATAATTATTGAAATGTCCCTATTATTAATTCCAATATTTTTCAATTTCCCCAAAACAATTTTTAATATTTCTTTTGTAGGGGTTGGCCTGGTGTAATCATCAATAATAAGTGATATTTTTTGTCCTTTTTTGATTATCTGTTCATATTTTTTACATTTAAGAGGATTATTTAAAGCTGAACGTATTGCAGTTTTCAAGTTGCAACCTGGTACATTTTTAGGACTTCCCATGATTACATTATTTGTTGGTACCTTAAAACATAATTTTTCTGGACCGTATGGGATAGTTATTTCTTTACTCATTTTTACCTTCTTTCAGGATTCCAACATTGCAATTAAACGAATCGGTGATGATGCCGCAAAAAAACCACCTAAATTAAGAGGGGCGACAATCAAATAAACCCTTTTATTACTTATTAAATCTAGTTCACCACCTACATTCTCAATAATAAAAATATTGTTTGGCAAAAAATTCTTACTATGGTTGGGAGGAAAAAATGGGGGTGTTTCGAAGTATTTATGTTCATCCACATCACAAGCATCAATGCCGACTAATTTTACTTTTTTGCTGGCTAACCAGGCACCTGCTTCGGGGCTGAATGTACAGTAATCCCTATAATATCTCAATGGTTCGGAATCAAATATTTTATGCCATCCAGTATTCACGATAATCATGTCATTTTCTTTAATATCAATTTTACTATTCACTAGTCCCCTCTTAAGTGCATCCAGTGTAATGGGTTTTGATTTTGCAACATCAGGCCCGTATTCTTCTGAGATATCAATAATAACAGCCGGTCCTATTAGATCGTTAATATGAAAATCATCTAACTTCTTTCCATTGTCAGAGAAATGCCAGGGGGCATCCAGATGAGTTCCAAAATGTAAGCTAATTGTTAATCTGGCACTTCTGCATCCATGTGTTTTATAATTTTCATATGCCTGAAAAGAAGGAAACCCACTGGGATGATAAGTTTCCTCCGTTATTCGATTAGTTAAATCGTAGATTTTATTATTCATTTTTTATCCTCCTTATAGCAATTATATTCTTTCTTTGATTTTACCTGTACGATCTTTCAAATTCATCCAACTCTTCAAAAAATTGCTTATTTGAATAATATAATAATTTGTAAAGTTTATATTTTTCTTCATAAATACCTGTATTTTTCTTTAATGGATTAATTGTTTCTCCAATAACAGACAGTTGTCCAAATACCTCTTTCAAGCTATTATACACTCCCGAACCAAGGTAAGCTAAAATACCAGCCCCAAAAGAAGTAGACTCACCGGTAGTAATAGCATTTAAAGGATAATCTATCATATCAGCAATAATCTGTTTCCATAAAGAGCTCTTTGCTCCTCCTCCAGAAATCATTACTCTATGTATTGTTAGTTGTAATTCTTCATGTAATGTTATCCTATCTTTTATACTTAACGACACTCCCTCTAGGATAGAGCGAATGAAATGTCCTTTTTTATGTTTTAAATTTATTCCGGCAAATACCCCTCTGGCTTTTGAATTAAATATTGGACTCCTCTCTCCGGATAAGAAAGGAAGAAAATTTAGGCCCTCGCAACCAGGCTGAACTGCTTCTGCAAGCTTATCTAATATGGTATAAGTATTGACCTTACCTTTCTTTGGTTTAACGAGTTCATTTTCAAAAAACACATCACGAAACCACTTTAAAGAAATTCCTGAACTATTGGCTCCAGCAATCGTTAAGTATTGACCTTTTGTTAAATATGGATAACAGCCCATTCTCATTTCCTTATCCAAAATGGGCCTATCACAACAAAGAGTAATATCAGAACACGTACCCACAGTAATTACAAGGTCTCCTGAATTAATTGCATTACAACCTAATGCGGCAATGACTGTATCTGCTCCTCCAGTAATGACTTTAGTATTGCTTGACAAATTTAATTCTTCTGCAACTTCTTTTTCGACGGTCCCAAGTACATCAGTTGATTCTTTAATTTCAGGCATTATATTAATTGGGACTCCGGCACATCCGAATATATCATGCTCCCAACTCAATGTTTTTAAATTCATAGCCTGCGAAGTAGCAGCAATAGAATAGTCTGTAGCGATTTTATTGGTAAGTTTGTAGTTGATATAATCTTTAGATTGAACAACCTTATAAATTTTATTAAAAATATAAGGTTTATTTCTTTTAATCCACATTAATTTGTAGATTACAAACATGGGATCAGGTCTTCTTCCGGTTAATTCATACAACCTCTTTTTACCAAACTTATTAACCAATTCATCACATTCTTCAGTAGATCTTCTATCCATCCAGATAAAAGAGTTATGTAAAACATTTCCTTTGCTGTCCAATAACACCGGAGAGGCTGTTAAACCGCTTGTTCCGATGGCTATCACGTTTTCCCCTTTAATTTCAGAGTTCTTAATAACATTCTTGATTCCCTTTTTTACAGCTATCCACCAATCTTCTGGATTTTGTTCAGCCCAACCTGAATATTTGCAATATAAAGGATATTCTTCATATTCAGAACAAATTGCATTACCAAATAAATCGTAAATCACTGTTTTTATTCCGGTAGTTCCGATATCCAAAGAAATAACAAATTTTGAATTTAAATTCATACTTTATCTCCAAAATTACAATTTTATTAACCTTCTAAGGGTTACTAAATTAAATTCCGCAAGATGCTCTATATTTTATAAATATCCTAATTTCTCTAATCCGGCTCGAATTACCTTCATCTCTTCATCAGTAGGCATTCGTAATGGTTTTTTTGCATATCCTCCGTCTCTGCCCATTAACTTCATTACTTCCTTATAAGTAGAAACATAAGGCCCTTTCTTTAAAACACTTCTGATTTGAATTGCTCTAAACTGTAACTCAACTGCTTTCTCCAGGTTGCCCTTCTTAAACTCATTAAACATTTCAATATAGATTTCGGGGAATAACATTGCTAATACTATAACAGCACCATTCGCTCCCATTAAAAAAGCACTAACTGTATAGTCATCATCACCAACCAGTAATACAAAATTATCATCCACAGACATTTTATATTTTGTAAATTCTTTTATACTACTACCACTATCTTTCATTCCAATCATTCCTGGAATTGTAGATAATTTTTTTAGAAGTTCCAGGGTTATTTTATTGCCGGATCGCTCTGGATTGTTATATATAAACACAGGCAGAGAAGTGGAATCACATAGTGTTTCATAAAAATTATAGAGGGCCCTTTCGTCATGAGGATAATAAAAAGGCGGGATAGCGGCTATGGCATCAATTTTTGCAGATTCAGCATATTTTGCTTGTTCTAATGCTTGTTTTAAGTTTGTTGCACCAACTTGAGATATAATAGTGACCCTATTATCATTTATTGTAGAAAGCGTTTCAATATACTCCTTATATTCTAAGGAAGTCATCATCGGTCCTTCCCCATAAGTACCACTTGCAAAAAACCCTTTTATACCTTTGTCAATTAAATAATTAATTTCATCTTTGAATAGTTCTTTATTTAACTTTCCATCTTCATCAAACGGAGTTGTATTAGCTACCAATATTCCTTCGTATTTATTAATATCTTCCATTTAATATTTCCTCCAAAACATTAAAGCTTTAAAATTATCTTAATGAAAGGACAGTTATTTAAAAAATATTATATAATGACTTTAGCTTTTAAAGCTTAAGAAGCTTTTTAGCATTATCATACAAAATAGCTCTTTTTGCCCCTTCAGAAATATCTCCATTTTTTATTTTTGCAATCTCAGCATAAACATTTAACGCAGGGGCATCTGTTCCAAATAGTACTTTTTCTTTTCCCGCAATCCTAACAACTTCTCTTAATGTTCTCACTTCATTATAAAAACCGGTAGTATCCAAGTAGACATTGGGCAAGTCTTTTGCATAAAAAGCAGCTGTATAAAAATCTTCCCATCCCATGTGACCCATTAATATTGTTACATCAGGAAACATTTTTGATAGATTGCCCACACGCGAAGGGCTTGATAAGTCATCACTCCAGGTATGGAAAAGAACTGGAACTTTATATTTTTGTATTCTTTCCATAACTGGATATATTATGGGTGAGTCAGCTGCATATGAGTTCAAGGTAGGATGCATTTTAATTCCTTTCATTCCCAGTTCATTTATACATCTATCTACCTCATCAGCCGCATTTGGACTCCACCTTGGTGAAATTACACCAAACCCAATGAATCTATCAGGATGCTTTTTAACAATTTCATATACTTCATCGTTTCCTGCTGGGGGATCATATGAAAGCAACCAGGAACTTATACAAGCTTTTTCCACACTACAGTCGTCGTAAATTTTTAACATATCCTCCGGGGATACCTTATTATCCTCCCAGCCCATCCAGGAACGTCCTACATGTGCATGAATATCAATAATCATTTTATTTACCTCCATATTTTTTAATAAATCAATTTTATATTTTGATTAAGGCTAAGTTTGTTCGTCTTTTCTTTTGCCACATTAAGTTTCATTTTTTACTTTTACAAAAATTTATAAACCTAAGAGATAATATCAATTCCAAAATTTTTAATATTATCAATAATTTCTTTATGAACTTTACCAATATCGGAAGTTATTATTTTATTAATTAAACGCTCTTCGAATTTAGAAATTAATATTGGAGCAAACTTGAAAAATTTAGTATTATCTGCTAACACAATAACTTCCTTGGAAAAATTTAATACTCTCTTTTTTAATTCTACAATTTCTAATCTATAATCGTAAATGCCATTTATACTGATGCTTCCAACTCCGATAAACGCTTTATTAAAATTAAAGTTGCCAATCCTTTCATAGGCAGCTATACCACCTGAATGCAATTCTTTTTTATCAATATTACCGCCTATGTTGATAATTTTTACATTGTCTCCTTTGGCAAGCTCAATTATATTTGGTATCCAGTTTGTGACAACACTAATATTTCTATCTTTTAATTTACGCGCCAAGTAATGACAAGTAGAGCCTATATCCAAAAAAATGATATCACCATCATTTATAATATTATTTGCTATCGTGGCTATCATCTCTTTTTCTTTGGTTTGTTCATACATTCTTAATTTATAATTAGGCTCATTTTGCCTGCTCGTCCTTACTATTTTACCGCCAAACAATTTTTTTATAAGTCCGTTTTTTTCAAGTTGGGAAATATCTCTCCTGATGGTCATTTCTGAAACATTAAATTTATCAGACAATTCCTTTATTTGATATTGAAACAATTCCCGTTGTTCAATTATATCTAGAATTTCCTTTTGCCTTTTCTCTTTCAATTATTTGACCTTCAATCTATATGGTATTTTTAAAAAAAATGAATTATAATATATATTATAATGATAATATTATAACAATAATCACATTAATATATTTATAATACAACATTTTATAACATTTTGCAAACAATTCATAAATAATTATATCTTAAAATATCTATTGAATTATGGTTGAATAGACTATTTTTTTAATATTAAAACATTAAAGATATAATTTAACTAAAAATATTTTTTGTCGGATAGCTATCAACATTAAGACAGCATAATTATTTACTATTTTTATTGTAAAAATAAAAAATAGAAAAGCAAAAGTTATTCGAAGTCATAAATATTGCAAAATTTGAAGAATCCAATCCATTTTCAATCTTTGAAGGTTGTCTTTTTTATGTAAAAACAATAATAGGAGAGCTTGTTTATCTTTATCTTCCAAACTATTAATAAGAATAATCTATAAATAACATATCACTTTTATTAATTCAAAAATATATTTATTTATAAAAATACAAAATTACCATACCGTATAACCGCCATCTATAATCAAATCATGCCCTGTCATAAAACTAGATGCTTTAGAAGCTAAAAAAACCGCTGTGGAAGCAATTTCTTTTGGTTGAGCAAATCTTCTCATAGGAGTGCTTTCTATTACAAAATCTTTCATTTCAGAATTTTTTACAAAGTCATTCTCTACCAATGGAGTTAAAACCATTCCCGGACTTATAGAATTAACCCTTATGTTATAATTTGTCCATTCTACTGCTAAGGCTTTGGTTAAATTCACTACTCCCGCCTTAGCAGCACCATAAGCTACTTGAGTAATGCCTTTATTAATTATGCTTGCTGACATGGAAGCAATATTAATAATAACCCCCCTTCTCTGTTTTATCATTTCCCTTCCAACAAGCTGACAACAAAGAAATACTGCATCCAAATCTATTCTCAAAACATCCCGCCAATCTTTTTGAGACATCTCTAGTGCAGGTATTCTTTTATTAATTCCTGCAACATTCGCAAGAATGTCTATTTTTCCAAAATGTTTTATGGCCTTTCCAACCATTTCTTCAATCTCTTCATAATTTTCTAAATTTACTGGCATATATATTGCTTTTCTACCTATTTCCATAATTTCGTTTACTGTTTCTTGTCCGCTATTTTTGTTAATATCAGCAACTATTACATTAGAGCCAGCTTCTGAAAAAGCTATAGCTATCGCTTTTCCAATTCCCTGTCCTGCGCCGGTAACTAAAGCAACATCGTCCTTAAGTTCAAATAAATCTAATACACTCATTTAAAAGCATCTCCTTTAAAAAATAATTTCCATTCTACTATATCCTAAGGGTAAAGGTGTTATCATTTTTTCATTAATAAAGAAAAGATATGTTCTATACTCTGCTATACTATATAATAAACTATCGGCTATTTTCAAGTAATATATAAGTACACCAATTATATTTTATATATTTTAGTTTTTCTTAATTTTAAGACCAGATATATCATAATTATTGTCTTCTGACCTTTTGTTAGTATAAAATATACACTTCAGGTTTTTAAATATTTTAATAAACCAAAATTCTTAATGACACTAAGTTTTTTTCTATCAATTCAGTAAAAAAATAGAATTTTTATTGAAAATCATTATATCATATATAATTAATAATAGGTTACTCACATACTATTCGTTTTGCTACTATTCTATTAAAAATCTTAAATAATTTAATTTTTAATGATTTATTAATCAAAGTACATTTTTAAAAATATATACTAATATAATTAAATAATTATGTAGTGGCTTTTGTTGCACCTGTCGAAATGCCCCCATCTACCAGCAGTATTTGACCTGAAATATACTCTGATTCTTCAGAAGCCAGAAATATAACAGCTCCATCAAGATCTCTTGGTTTTCCAGGCCTGCAGAGAGGAATTCTATCTATAATATACTCAACCCATTCATTGTTTTTATAAAGTATCTTTGTCTGTTCTGTCTTAAACCAACCTGGAGCCAAACAATTAACTGTAATTCTATTTTTGCCAAATTCATCAGCCATAGCTTTTGTCATTTGCAACACACCACCACGACTGGCGCAATAAGGAACCACCCCGCATAACCAAAAACAGATGTAACAGACCCGATATTTATAATCCGACCATAATTTTGCTTGAGCATCATTGGTACTATTGTTTTTGTGACAAAAAAAGTTCCACGAAGATTAGTGTCTAACACCGTGTTCCAATCATCCCAAGTGATTTCGGAAACCGGTTTTCGAATATTACACCCGGCATTGTTAACTAGAATGTCGATTGAATCATACAAATTTCTAATAGTAGCTGCAAATTTCTCAATACTCTTCTCTTCTCGAACTTCCAAAGAAAAAGCTTCTGCAGTAACGCCTATCTCGTTGATTTTCTTTATTGTTTCACTACAATCTTCCTTATTTCTAGCAGTAAGAATTAGATGGGCACCTGCTTTTGCCAATGCTATAGACATAAATTGCCCAAGTCCTCTGCTACTACCAGTTACAATGGCAGTTCTACCGGTAAGATCAAAATAATTATGAGCCATGTTGATCTCCTTTTAAAATTTCCTCAGGGGTGCAAGATTACTTTTAACAATTTTGGGTCACCTGAATGTAGTCTGGCAAAGAGCTCTGGAGCTTGTTCCAGAGGGACTCTCTTAGATATAATTAGGTCTGTGGGAATTTTTTTTGCTTCAAGCAAACGCAATGCTGCAGAAAATTCTTCTCGAATTGCACAACTTCCCTGTAAACGGATTTGTTCTGCAACTACTTGTTGTAATGGAATGGATACTTTTGTGGAAATATTTCCCAAAAGAGTTACAACTCCCCCTCGACGGACAGAATTGATTGCTTCAGTAACTGTAGTCTGGAATCCGACGGCTTCAAAGACAGAATCTGCTCCTCTACTACCGGTAAGCAAAAGGCATGTTTTGGATAGTGCATTCTTAGATGGATTCACAGTATGTGTAGCTCCAAATTTTTTGGCAAGATCTAACCGCTCATTAGATACATCTGAAACTACTATATTAGAACATCCCCTTTGTGCAATAGAGCCGACTACCATTAATCCTATTGTTCCCGCCCCGATAATCGCAACTGTGTCGCCTATCTCTATTGGTGTTAGAGAAACTCCATGAAGAGCAACTGCAAGAGGTTCGGTAATAGCAGCATTATCATAGGAAAGAGAATCAGAAATATGATAAAGTATATGTTGTGGAATTGATACATATTCAGCAAATGTTCCGTTCTGTTTGTATTCATTGCAAGAAACACCAACCACTCTTCGGTTATCACTAAGATTATACCAGCCGCGCCGAGTATACCAGTCATCAAGAGGATAAATTGTGGAATCAAATGTAACCCTATCCCCTGGATGCCACTTAGTTACTTCGACTCCAACTGATTCTATTTGCCCTGAAGCTTCATGTCCCATAATTATAGGAGGTATTCTCCTACCACTCGTACCATCATAGCCATGTATATCGCTACCACAAATTGCAGTACTCTTTATTCTAACCAAAACATCATTAGGATTAGGTATGGGTTTTTCTACTTCTTCTATGGAAAATTGAAAGTATTCTTTTAGTACTAGTGCTTTCATAATAATCTTTATATAATTTCCGGTACCGTAATATAGAATATTGTTTTTTTAATCTTACAAAAATTTATACAAATGTCAAGTATGTTCAAGTCAAGCATTCAAGGGAGCTAATGTTTACCATTTTGAAAAAAGAATTGTGGGTTCAATTCTTTATTATATACATTAAATAATTTGTATAAGCTCTTTCAAAAACTTGGGGTATTCTTATCAGCTACAATATTTTTTAAATAATTTTTATACATCCTGCAAATAATAATATATCTTAATTTTATTATTCTTTAATTGCCAGGTACAATAATTTTTAATAATTATTATCCTGTTAATAATAAAATGAAAGAAGATATTTTTAATACAATATTTTATAATACTACAACAAATATAAACTCTGAACAACATAAATAAATATAATTTTATTCCAGCAAATATAGAGACTTGTAAGTTTAGGATAAAAATTATTAACTCTTTATTTTTTACTAAAAAATACAGAAAGATAAAAGAATAATCATCTGAAAAAAAATAACCCCGCTTTTCATTTTAATTCTAAAATTCCAGCAGGGTTATAGTTTTACATTTTAATATATCTTAATAATTTATTTATTCTGCTTGTTCTGCTTGAGCTTGTTTCTTGTCTTTAATGCTGCCATAAATGCCTGCCATTATTGATAAAGCTGTTAACACCATAATAATAACTGCCACTGGACTTTGGAAAAAGACACCCCATATACTCATATTTCTAGCTCCTGCTATTGTTATAGCGCGATCCAGGTTTGACTCAGCAATAGGTCCTAAAATTATTGCTAGCACTATTGGTGCCAGCGGGAACTCCATTTTTCTAAGTATATATCCGAGTAATCCAAATAATATCATAGTCCAGACATCAAAGATATTATTCCTCATTGCAAATGAACCTACTACTGACAATGTAATAATTGTAGGTGCCAGAATAGCTTTAGGTACATTTACAACCTTGGCAACATACTTCAGTCCATAGAATCCTACCAGTACATAAAAAACATTTACTAAAAATAGACTTAATATAAAAGCATAGATTATATTAGCAGATTCAGTGAAGAGTTTTGGTCCTGGAATTAATCCATGAATCATTAAACCACCTATGAGAGCAGCAGTAGAAGAATTACCAGGGATTCCAAGTGTTAATAATGGGATTAAACTTCCTCCTGTTACAGCATTGTTTGCTGTTTCAGGCGCCATAACACCTACTGGATTCCCCTTACCAAAGGTATGCTTTTCTTTTGACCAGCGCTTAGCTTCGTTATAAGCTACGAAACTAGATACCTCTGCTCCTGCACCGGGAATAGCTCCAATAAAAGTACCTATAATTGCAGAACGTATAAGTGTAACTTTATTTTTTAAAAATATTCCAAAACCTGGAAATAAACTTCCTTTAAAATCCAAATCTGCTGACAGTTGCTCACCCGGGTTTTCTGCAATTATCATTGATTGAGACGGAGAAAACAAACCTATTAAAGCTATTATAATAGGAACACCACTATACAAAGATGGCTGCCCAAATGTAAAACGTAATTGACCTGTTAGTGGATGCATACCTATTGAAGCAATCAGCAAGCCAATACCTGCAGATACAAAGCCCTTTGTTATTGAACCTTCTCCTAAAGAAGCGATAATAGACATACCAAAGACGGCAAGCCAAAACATTTCAGGAGACCTAAATTCAAGAGCAATACGAGCAATGGGATATGCAACAAATAGCAGTACTATTGCGCTGAAAATACCTCCAAAAGCTGAAGAAAAGATTGCTACCCCCAACGCTGTATTGGCTTTTCCTTGCAATGTTAGCGGATAACCATCATACATAGTTGCAACAGCAGCTGGTGTACCCGGGGTCCTGACTAAAATTGCTGCAATTGA
Source organism: uncultured Atribacterota bacterium (assembly GCA_964636625.1). Classification (GTDB taxonomy): domain Bacteria; phylum Atribacterota; class Phoenicimicrobiia; order Phoenicimicrobiales; family Stramentimicrobiaceae; genus CAZWUL01. Next base: position 12,591 of record CAZWUL010000023.1, read on the forward strand.
GCCTCCATAAATTGCTCCACAGTATATCCCTGCTAACATAATTAATCCACTTGCTGGTTGTAAAGCAAAAGTAAGAGGAATTAATAAAGTTATGCCCATTGTGGCGGATAAGCCAGGGATGGCACCAATAACTACTCCAAAAATAGCTCCTACAAAAGCTAATAAAATATTGATAGGTTGGGCAAGAAGACTTAACCCGCTTATTATGTATTCTGACATTTCTATAAATTCCTTTCAATTAAAAAATTATGCCCCGAGGTAAAGGTAAATTTAATATTATTTTAAATATAACGTATATAAGTATTGTAATAGTAACAGAAGCAATTAATATTGTACTCTTTTTTCGGTACCCTAAAAGATAAGCTCCAATTATTATAAATACAAAAGTAGTTACAAAAAAACCAATTCTTGAAACAAAATATATATAACCTAATGCAAGGCCAAAAAGGGCAGGAACAAACCAGGTTAATCCACTGAAGGAATCATCTTCTACGGCTTTTTCCTTTTTAAAAATTCTAATAGCTTCACTAATTAGTAACATTAGGCAAAATAAAATAGTAAAAAATAAGATAGTTCGAGGCCAACGAGCTGCACGGTCTGTAAAAGAATAAGTCTCTACATATGCCCAAACCGAAAATGCAATAACTATAAAGGAAAATATTACACTACTTTTTTTGAACATTTCTTTTAACATATTATCATCTCTTCCATTTCATTCGTTTCAACTTAATTATAGTGTTATTTTATCATTTTCATAAAGAAAAAAGAGAAAGCTTGCACTTCCTCTTTTTTCTTTATGAATTCTTATTACTTATTCGATATAACCCATTTCTCTAAAGAAAGGCAATAAACTATCTACGTCTTCCTGGGTAGATATCATTACTTCTTTGAATTCTTCGCCGACTTTAACTGGATCTATAAGGGTAATTCCACGTTTTATACAATCCTCTATATGCTCAGGATTATTAACTGCTGCTTCCCAGGTCTCTCTCAGTATTTGTAGTCGGTCTTCCGGGATCCCAGCCGGAGCAGCAATTCCACGTGTAGATGAACCCACTAATTCTACTCCTCTTAATTCTTTATATGTTGGAACATCCGGAATCATATGATATCTTTCATCCCATAGTGTAACTAATGAATTTACAGCTTCTTCATGTCTGATAACATCAAAAGCGTTTTCTACGACTATGTCTATCTCGCCGGAGAGAAGGGCTTGTTTAGCAGGAGCTCCCCCATCATAAGGTATGTAAGTTACCACTATATCTTCCTCTAATAAAACCTTATATAAACCTAATTGGTCATCTGAAAGTGGTCCATCTGCACCAACAATTAATTCACCAGGATGTTCTTTTGCAAACTCAACTACATCATTAAAATCTTGAAAACGTTCATCATCTATTCTAGCTGCCATAACATTTGGATCCTGGACATGGACTCCTATAGCATCGTAACTATCTACAGGATGATAGGCAGTTTCCCTGGCAGCATTCAACAGGTTTAGTGCAGGTAGATTTATGATGCCTACAGTATAACCATCTGGATTTGCTCTAGCAAGAGCTGTAAAACCTATTTCAGCACCTGCGCCTGGTAAATTCTCCACATATATGTTGACTCCCAGCTCTTTTTCCCAATATTGTGCCATTGTTCTGGCTAATGTATCACTACTTCCCCCTGCTGAATAAGCAACAATTAAACGTATTGTGTGATCTGGAAAATCTGCGGATGCCATCATTGTTGTGCCACAAATCAGAAATCCAATTATAAGAACCATTACCATAATTTTTTTTACATTATTACTCATTTAAAATATTTCTCCTTTATACATTAAATATTTTTTGGAAATTTCTACTTAAATTAGAAAACTCTTGCAACTACAACTCAGCTACAACTCTTACAAGTTGTTTTCTAATCTCTTATATCATATATCACCCCCCAAACATATAATAGCTTATTCATAAAATCAAGTAAGGCTTTTAAATTATTTGTCTTTCTTTACTCTGTGCCTCTGAATTCCATTCTCGTCTTGCTTTTCAAAATTTGAGTGGTATACTTTTAGATGTATTTTAGATGTATTACAGTATTTTTCTATAATTTATGTTAGCACTAATTTTTCTTTTAGTCAAAGAGTTAATCTCTCTGTCTATACTAATATTATTGACATACAAAGTTTATCCTTGCACTGGCAAAATGCTCTTAATAAGTTATCTAAACATTCAGGGTGTCTGATTAAAGAAGTAATTCTTTTCTTTTTCCCTAATTACTCAGTCTATCCCGGATACCAAGGTTTTCAGCCAGCTCATTAAGCTGATTAACCACCTTTTCATTTACCGTTATACCTTTTTCTAAAAGCTCCATATTTTTATCATATTCTATTTCTCCTGGCATATATATTCGTTCAAATCCTACGGCTTTTTTAGAATTCTTGATATTCTGAATCATACAATCCATCCGGTCTTTAAATTCTTTTATTTCCATAAAATTTTCTATATTGATTGCCATAAAGAAATGTCCAATATTTTGCGGCCTTTCCATGTCGCCAAATAAAGAACCACAATCTTTTCCAAAGTTAGAACCTGTCATAATACCAGATACTATATCAACAAATATGGCTAAACCATATCCTTTTGGCCCACCGACAGGTAATAGTGCTCCAGAAAGTGCTTTATGCGGGTCAACAGTAGCCTTACCTTCAGAATCTAACGCCCATCCTTCTGGTATTTTTTCACCTTTTCTTGCAGCTATCTCTATCTTTCCTCTTGCAGTTACACTGGTAGCCATATCTACAACTAAATCAGGCTCATTACCTGCTGGTATTGCTATACTTAAAGGGTTAGAGCCTAATAGTTTGTCACTTCCACCGAAAGGAACCATCAAGGGTGAAGCATTGGTAAAAGCCATCCCGATAAGGTTTTCCTTGGATGCCATCATCGAATAAAAGGCATTTATTCCGAAGTGGTTTGAATTTGTTACCCCCACAGAACCCATGCCATGTTCTTTAGCTTTCTTTATACATAGTTCCATTGCTTGATAAGATGCTATTTGCCCCATTCCATTATCTGCATCTAATAAAGCTGAAGTAGTATTTTTTTTCAAAGTTTTTACCTTGGGTTTTGGGTTAATTAATCCCATCTTTATTCTTTTAGCATATATCGGAATTCTTGCTACTCCGTGTGATGAAATACCACGTAAATCAGTTGCTATGAGAACCTCGCCAACAATTTCCGCATATTCATCCGATAAACCTAATTTTCTAAAAATCTCCCTTGAAAACCTTTTTAATTCCCCTGGTTCACATATTACATCTGCCAAATTTATCACTCCTTTTAAATATTATATTGTAATTGTACTTTTTTCCAAGAATAATTTTCTAATTTAGTTATAAAGGGTTCTTCTTTGTTAATGCTCTGGCGTTAACGAAAAAGCCTTTATATTATAAGCCATTATGGTAATTAATTCAACCTTATTACTAATAGTAAAAAACAAGGATGTCTATAATTGACAAATAACATTCAACTGTAGATCCCCTTATTTCTAACTATTATCGTACCACTTTCTTCCTTAAAAGCTTCTGTAACTTTATTGAGGGATGCAATTATGGCTTTTTCCCCACCACTGTTTAGAAATCTTAAACAGGCTTTAATTTTTGGCCCCATGCTACCGGAAAGAAAATGCCCTTGGTCATAATATTTCCTAACTTGTTCAACATCAATTTTCTCAAGAATTTTTTCGTTTGATTTTCCAAAATTTATTTTTACATTTTCAATATCTGTAAGGATAATAAAAATATTCGCTCTTACAACTTCAGCAAGTTTTTCGCCGGCCAAGTCCTTATCAATTACTGCTTCAACTCCGACATACTGTCCATTTTCTTCCTCTAAAACTGGAATGCCACCACCACCAGAAGCAATAACAATTACTCCTGCCTCAACCAATTTATTGATAACATCCCCTTCTAAATTTTTGATCGGCTCAGGCGAAGGAACTGTTCTTCTCCAACAACGCTTCCCATTGGGTTTAACTTTTTTAATAATGTAATCAGGATTATTTT
>CAZWUL010000024.1:0-14558 GCA_964636625.1 uncultured Atribacterota bacterium
AACCGGGAAATAAGCATAATTTTGCTTGATTCCTGTCTGTGCTTTAAGCAATTTAACCCCCTTTATATCTGACAAATTTTTAAAATATCTATCAACTATTTTTTTTCTTTTTTCAATTTCTTCATCAATATGCCGTAAGTTGCATATTCCCATAGCTGCTTGAAACTCATTCATTTTAGCGTTCCCGCCAACACTTTTGATTGATTCTGGGCCTGTAATGCCAAAATTTTTTAGATTATCTAGTTTCTTTTTTAACCTTTTATCTTTAAATGTAAGAGCTCCGCCTTCTATAGTATTAAAAACCTTTGTAGCATGAAAGCTGAACATAGATATGTTACCAAAATTACCAATCCCTATCCCATTTACTTTTACTCCAAAAGTATGAGCTGCATCATAGATAACCTTTAAATTATATTTTTTAGCTATCTTATCAATTTTATCTACATCACATATATTACCATATACATGAACTGGAACTATGGCACTTGTTCTCTCAGTAATAAGATTTTCGATTTTATTTACGTTAATCGTATAGTCTTCCGTATTTATGTCACAAAATACAGGTTCCACTCCATTTCTTACAATAGCATGAGTTGTTGATGCAAAGGTAAAAGGAGTTGTAATGACTTCACCGGTAAGATTAAAAGCTGCAATAGCTGATTCAAGGGCAAGGTGGCCATTGGTAAAAAGAACTATATTCGAAACATCTAAATATTTAGTTAAACTGGTTTCTATTTTTTTATGCTTTTCACCCATATTTGTTAGCCAATGGGAATCCCACAAATCTTTTATTTCCTCTATATATTCTTCAAAATCGGGCATTGAAGATTTGGTTACCTGAATTGTACTTTTCAATATATAAGCACCACCTTTCCCCTTCTATAATTTTCAATTATACAAATAAATAATAACGACATCTGTTTCTACAAAAAATATATGACCGTTTCTAGTAATCCTTCTGTATAATGCCTCAAATATACTTTATAATTTTTATTATATTTTAAAACTAGTTCAGGTATCATCCAAAAATCCTCCTGATTATGATAAACGCAAATTGCTAACTTGGGCTTATATTGCCGAATTAATCTTTCAGCTCCAATTAAACTTGCATATTCAGCTCCTTCTACATCCATTTTTATATAAGTCACTTGTTCATTTATAACATCATCAAGCCGAATCGTTTCTACGGTAACTTCACCAGCATTTGAAAATGAACTATCTGAACCACTAATTTTAAATTTTAGAATTGTATTCTTACTGTAGGTAGCTTTATTTATAAAAACTATATTATCAAAATCTTTAAGATTTTCTATTGATTCATGAAAATAATCGGAGGCTGGCTCAATATAGTATATTTTTTTATAATTAGGATTCTTAAGGATAAACATCTTAGTTGTGTTTCCGTTAAATCCACCACAGTCTACAAATACTTCGGATTCTTTAAAAGCTACAAAACTATCAAAATATTGTCTATCCGGATCAAATAAAATGTCTTTTAAGGCATCAATATTAAAATTATACCTAAAATCAGTGATATCTCGTAATGTTTTTTTTGATAAATCATCCTCTAGTAGATCAAATAGCCAATCATATTTATTTTTATTTTCTTTGATATCATTAATATTATTCTTACAAAAATGTATTTGATTAAGAGCTGGATCATTAAGACATAACTCCAAATAATTAACAATCATAACAAAACCATTCGATTTTAAATTATTTAAAGCTGTTTGAATCCTACAATCAACAACGCATGAAACTATAATACTATTTTTGTTCATAATTTCTCTCATTTTAAAGACCGGTATACTCTTATATACAGTAATGGCTGTATAGTCGTCAATTATTCCACTAAACTCTATTTGATTTTCTGAAAAGTAGAGCAAGAGTGTATCGCAATATGTATTTATACCTAAAATATATTTAGGACTAGAGTTCTTTTTATCAAATAACTTTTCTATAATTTCTTTCTTTGTTCTTAAGATACAAGCCCTTTTGTCAATAATATCCAAAAATTACGCTCTCCTCTAAGCGTCATTCACCTCTATTTTATGAGACACTCAATGGCATCAACATCAAAGACTGGAATTCCTGTCCTTTCTCTTACATCTTCCCTATCAAAAAAGTAATTATCAATAAAAATAGCCCCTACAGGATTAATATAAGTTGCTTTATTCTCCCCAGTAGGAATATGAATAATTTCATCAAAAATATTAGCTGAAATGCAATACTTATCTAAACTCTTTTTTAAATCAAAGGAATGTTTGCTAAGCAAGTAAACTTTTATCCCTTCATTCTTACATTGGTAAAGAAAAGTAATCATATCTAAATTAACTTTGTGGTTGATGATAATAGTATCATCGAAATCGACATATACTTTGTTAAATGAATATTTAATACGGTAACGGTTTTGCAAACATCTATCTAATTCTATTTGTAAGTTATTATATAATATACTAAGTGTATATCCAAAATGATCATAAATGCTTAGTAACGCAAAGTTAATCCCAAGCTGACGATATACAGCCATAGTGCCTGCTTGCCGCACTGATATTTCCATTAGTTTATACATTCCAGTCTTATCGCGTTTTAGTTGAAAAAACCAGGCTCCTCTGAGTTCTAATTCGTTATTAATTTGCTTTCCAATTTCTAATATTTCTGATGTTAGCTCTATAGCTTTAGAACGAAAGGATATTCCCATCTGAACTCGTTCTCTTGTACGTGGCCCGACAAACATTAACTCACGATTCTTATTTGTAAAGCAATCTACAGTTATTTCATCACCAGATAAATACTCGCATATTAAGATATCGGGATTTAATATCTTTGCTCTTTTAATATCCGCTTGGTTGTAAACTACTATTGTTCCCTTCCCCCCTGCTCCCGTATTGGGTTTAATAAAAACAGGAAACTCTTTTATTTTATCTTGAGTATTATAAATAATTGGACAAAAAGAAAAATCCTTAAATTTATCATATGTCAATTTTTTTTCATGAGCAATTAGGGCAGATTTATAAGGGGAACAAATTATTTTAGTTTTAATCCTATCAATATTTTTTGTAAGAAATAGCGCAACTGTATCGTGGGTTGGAATAACTGCATCTATCTTCCATTTAGACAATAATCCATTAAATGAATCTAAAAAATCGCTTTGATTTACATTATAATTACCCTGACAATAATGCGTCTTGGGATAGATAAATTCTGCATGATCTGACTTACTAGATGCTCCAAACACTTCTAGATGAACATTGTTCTTTAATGATCGATAAATATCTAAAGCACTTTCAGAACCAGCAGGGAAAATTAATATATTTATTTTATTATCCAACTGCTATCACCTCTGCTATCATATATTTGATATCTTTTAGTGAATACCTCTGGTCACATGGTAAAGGCAAAATATTTGAAGCATAATCATATTCAATACTGTCCTTTGGACAATATTCCAACACATTTGGCCAGAGTATGGGAATATATATTTTTTGGTCTACCAATTTTTTTCTGATTGTAATTCCGTTTTCCATATAAAAAGGATAAGCAAAAGGAGCATTAGGCACTATTAATTTTAATTTATTTTTATTTTTTAATTTTTCATGTAAATAAATAAAGTTATCATTTCTTAATTTAATTACTTCTTCATAATTAATTGCCCCAAGTATGTTATGAGTTAACTTGGACATATATTTTAATTCTTCAGTTTTAAGTGAAAAATCATTTTTTTTAAAATCAGTATAATAATCAGAAGCAATTCCCTCAAAACGGCCTAAAATGTGTTTCATTCTATCTTTTGAAATATCAATATCTAAATCTTCGTCTATTGTTATGTCTGTTGAAATATATGCACCGTCCGGTACTCCAAAAAACTTTCTACAAGAATATATTGTATCAATTTCTTTTATCGGTCTTTGAAAAAAAGCCTGGGTGTTATCCACTATTATATTTTTATATTTATTTTTAAGAGATATAATCTTTTCATCTGTTAATTGGCCATAATAATTTACAATAAACAAGTATTCATCCTCTCTTAATTTTTTGTTAAAGATTGGATAAAAATCATAATCAATTGAATAATACACATATTTTATTTTGCTTTTTTCTAATATATTACTTATTGAATCACATAAGAAATAAGGAATATAAAGTTTTTCTATATTTTTTGCCTTCAATAAATATAATAATGCATTTCTTCCGGTATTTAGTGCAATTAAATCTTTATAGTATTCATTACTAATTAGATTTTCTAAACCGAAATATCCACCAATTTCTTTCATATTTGTACCTACTCAACAATAACTTCGATCCATTTTTCTGAATTGTCCATCATTTCCAGCATTTTTTCCATTGATTCGAATTTCATAATAAGTATCCCTAGGTTAGCATTAGAACCAAGAAAGAGTGGAACATAATCTCCTATTTTATAATTTAGATATTTTTCTATTATGTAATTCTTTTCAACCTCTTCATCAATTTTTATTTCTTTTAAGGTTCCAGCTTGCTGACTGTGAATTGCATAATAACTCCAGCACCCCTTTGGTTCAACCATATGTAGGCTGTCACAATTTTCTCCTATTGCTGCTTTTAATGTATAATCAATCATATCGATTCCTGTAGCGTATTTAATAACTTGTGGAATATAATTTCCTCCATTTCTTGGTCCAATCTCCATTAAAAAAACATCATTATTGTTGTTAATCCTTATATCAAAATTATAGGCGCCTGTTCCCAACGAAAGCAAGTGAAATAATCTTTGAATTTCTGAATGAATTTTATTATGAATATTTTTAGGCATACAATATGGGAAACTAGCAGAAATAGGAACAAATGGATTAATCCCACTGGAATTAAAATGGTCATTTCCAAAACACCTGAATACCAAATTTCCATCTATAGAAAAACCATCACCAGCTACCTGATATCCTTTCATTTGTACATATTCTTCTATAATTATTTTTTTTATTCTTGAGTATTTTAATGCCTTTTCTAATTTTGTTTTTAAGTAATCATAGTTATAATTATCATCCTTCCGAATAATACTAATGCCTTTGCTACCAGAAGAATCAACTGGTTTAACAAGGACTGGCAATTTATATTTTAGTAATTCCTCAATTGCATTATCTGTTGAGGTATAATAACCATAATTTGGTACATTAAACCCATATTTTTTTTGTAATTCCCGAAACTTGCTTTTATTTGTTAAAATGCAGACTGACTTATACGGATTTCCTGGTAAACCCATTTTTTCAGCAACATATGCTGCTGTTGGTGCTGCTGGATCTGATGCATAAGCCACAATACCATCAATTTTTTCTTTTTTAGCTACTTTTAGGATAGATTTTTTATCTGTTGTGCTAATACAATAAAATTTATCTACATAATGTTGCCCGGGATTATCAGGCAAATAGTCACACAATATAGTATAATAACCCTTCTTTTTTGCATATTCTATTGCAGGAATCTGTTGATATGACCCACCAAGTAAAAGTATTTTTTTCAACCAATACCTCTCTATTAAAGCTTTTTTTCTAATCTTTTTATTATTCTATCAAAATTTTTCGGATTATTTTTAACTATATCACCAAAAAATGTTTTTAGCGTTTCATTTTCAAAATGAGGGTAAAAATAGGATGGGAAAAGCAATGCCGATAAAGAATTAATTTCAATTATCTTAAAGCCATCATCAGTTATAATTATGTCAAAACCTAAATAACTTAATTGCGGAATATACTCAAAGATTTTTTTTAGTTGGCTTTTTATAAATGTCCAGTGAGGTAATGATATTTGTAAAGGTAACTTTGTATCTGGATGAAAATCATAATATCTCAATTTGTTCCTGTCAATTCTATAAGCATCTGTTAACTGTCCTGATTTTATATTGACCTTTGCAAAAATTGCTCCCGCTGCTGCATGTTCATAAATACCACTTTCTTTTGTGCCAATTTTGATATGACTTTCTGTTATAAATATTTTGCTATTTTTCCCCTTGATCAATTGAATTCTTACAGCATTCGGAGTTGCATTATACAAATTTCTTATTATTTTATGAGAAAATATGTACTCTGTTACTATATAATCATTTAAACTGTTTAAATGATTCTGAAGCTGATATTTGCTGATTTTTTTCATATTTAAGTAATATTTACCGTTATGATGTGTTAATTTGTAAAAACCTTTTCCTCTAGAGCCAACAATAAGCTTTAAAGCAAGAGTCCCTTTTTCTTTTAATATTCTATATAATCCATCAAAATCTGAACTAATTTCTTTTGGGCAATCCATTAACTTAATTATTTTTCCATCTACAATTTGAAAGTAATATGCCGGAAGGTACTTATCAAATTTCGACAGCAAATATTTTATAATTAATTTGTCATCAATCCACTTACTATATTTGCCATTAATTGGATGCAGTTTAAAATAATCAAAATCTGGAATGTATTTCAAATAATTTGTTTCATTTATTTCAAATACCTGTGCTCTGAAACCTAAAAACCCTCTCCTATATGCCCATATTTTTTTTGAAATTGAAATATTTGTGTTTAGGATATCATTTTTAATAGCATTAAACATTATTAAATGCGCCGAGTAACCTTTATACCCAAACATATTTAGAAGTAGGTACAATATTTTTTTAATAATATTTATTATCAATATTTTAACCAGTAAAATTATTTTTTAGAGCTTTTTAAAATACACTTTTTTTGTTAATATTAACACTTGCTGAAGTAACACATAAATTTTCAATTTCACTTTATAATAATTTTTTTTATTTTTCTTATACCTCGAGACATTAAATACTTAAAAATATCATCTTTTCTTTCATCACTAATTTTTAATATTTCTTTTACTACTTTTAAATTCTCTTTATTTGGGTGATAAATCATCTTTGCAATCGCATTTGTAATTATTTTTATTTTTATTTCTTCATTATCTAGCTTAACATCAAATGCATTCATTGCAAATTTATTTAATTCTTTAATGGTATTATATTGGTGAAATATCATATTTTTTCCATAATGCCTTGCCGCCCAACTATCTCCAAAAGTTACTATTTTTCTATGAACTGCCATAATATCAGCCATACAATAAACTTCACCCATTAATGCAAGTATTAACGCATTTTTACGATCTCCGTTTGCTTTACATTTAATATATTTTTTAAAAACCCTCTCTGGCATATCCAACCAAATATTTCTATACATTTTTGAAGCTGTTTGGAATGGCATTTTTAATTTTTCAGCATCTTTTAAGGTATATACATGCTCATCAAATATTTTAAATTCATTAAAATTATCATCAATTAATTCATTGTTCCCATCAATTACTTTCACATTGTGGGTTACTGCAATATATTCTGGATGATTCTCTAAAAATTCTACTTGTTTTTTTAATTTATAAGGGTCAGTCCAATAATCATCACCTTCACATGAAGCAATATACTTCCCCAAAGCTTTTTTATAAACAAAATTGGCTGCTGTTATTCCTTTAGAATATTGATTTTCTTTTTGGTAGATAGGCCTTATAATATCCGGGTATTTCTTCTCATAGTCTCTGATGATAGCAGCGGTACTATCAGTAGAAGCATCATCATGTATAATTATTTCAATCGGGAAATCTACCTTTTGCATTAAAAAGCCTTCAATGGCATCAGCTATATATTTTTCATGATTATATGTTGGACAAATAATAGATACTAATGGTTGCATATATTTTACTCTATAAATAATATTTTTTTGTAGTAATAATAACAATAATGCTATAAATCATATAGATAAGCAGATGCTCCCGGGAGTTTAAGAATATCCAACTGATTTCCTATATGATTTAAATAAGACAGGAGCAAATGATCTTCATCATGTAACACAAGAGAAAAAATAAACCATACCCTGCCCTTGCCTTTTAGTTTTTCTAAATCTTCATAATTTTTCTCCGGGTTTTCGAAATTCTTTCCTATAGTTGTCAATATATCAATATCTCTACCATATGTATAATAGCTAAAAGGCGTTACAGATGTGTAATACAAACAAATCAAATCACCTTCTGCTTTATTATTTAAATAATAATTAACTACCTGTCTCATTTCTTGTTTTTGAATCGGATTTATAGAAATATTTATACTTTTATAAACTGGATATACCAATAATAAGCATACTATTATTATAGTTATTATTTTTTTTTTATCATTTAGTAAAAAATATTCTACACCTTTTGCAATTATTATGTAGCATATGGGTAAAATAAATAATATTAATCTACCACTAATTGGGTAGACACGGAAAATGGCTGCTAAAACCAAAATGAACAATGGTATCATTAATAAATTAAATTGTATTTTTTCTTTTTTATTCCAGAAAAAATATATCCCAATAATCAGCAATAATAGAGGGATGCCTGTAAAAAGGCTTAAACCTAATGGATTTTTTATTACTTCAATTATGTGAATAATATACCTATGCAAATCCGAAAAGCTTAGTGGCGGAAAAGAAATAAAAGATTCTTCCCAGAACTGCACAAAATGTCCTTTAGGAACTGGTTTAATGATTAAAAAGTAATGAACTAAAAAACTTGCTATGGAAATAATGCCTATTGCAATTAGCTTTTTCAAAAAAACAATGTTTATTTTATTTTCACCTATTGATTTACCAGTAATAATAACATCAAATAATAATGCTATGCCTGCCCCTCCTAAAACAAAAATTGAAGCATGAGAAACCCAGGTAGATAATATTCCGATAATTCCAAAATAAACAACATTTTTAAGGTTGTAATGATTTTCATGTAATTTTACTGCAAATAATATAATTATGATTGTAAACAACAAATCTACAGAATACTGTTTAAACTCTGAAGAATAATAGATTGCATAATAAGAAAAAGATAATAAAGATACAGCTATAGGGATTACTTTTTTTTGTAGGAGATAAGTAGATAGATAATAAAAAAGTACCAGAGAAGCAACTCCACAAACAAACGGTAAAAACCTCAATACATATTCACTATGACCTGCGATATCAGTAAGCATCTTTGTAATTAACAGGAAAGCAGGTGGAGCTGATTGCCCATGTAATAATGGTAATAAAAGGTCATGATAGTCTAGTTTTATCATATTGAAAGCTAAGTAAGCTTCATCTAGCCAGAGCGAACGATTAAATAAATATTGTCTTAACCTTATTAGAATTCCTAACAAAATAATTATCCAGATGAATCCTTTTGAGCTATATATTCTAATAAATATATTTCCTTTATTTTCTATTATATTGTCTAAATTGTTAATCATTGGCTAATTCTTTTCTTACAATACAAAAGTTATTCATAAATAGTTCAAAATATTTGTGTTTTTCAATATGTAAATTTCTTGTTTTATTAAATAACCTTTGCAAATCTTTATAACTATAGTATAGTTTATGATCTTTTATTTCAACTACACTGACAATTTTTAAATGGTATGCTAAGAATTCAAGTACTGGTTTAGATAGTTTACTGGGAACAGTTATAATTAATTTTCCACCTGGTTTTAATACTCTTTCAATATCTTTGACAATATTTTCCGGAAATTCAAGATGCTATAAAACTGCCAACATTGTAATAAAATCAAAAGTATTGTTCTTAAAAGGAAGTGTGTCTAAAATTTTAATCCGTTTTATTATTAATTTTCCGCTACAAATATCTGGAGTCTTAAAGTCAATGCCAAACCCTTCATCTATGTAGGGCTCTACCTCTTTTAATAGTTCATAATGTAGGCCACATCCAATGTCAAGAAGTTTTATATTCTTATATTTTTTAAGTATGTTCAAAATCTTTTTAGTCCTAATTTTACGTAAAAATGGTTCTAATATGGGCTCTCTCATTTATCTGATTCTCCAAAGACAAAATGATTTCTTGCAAGATAATTCCAAAAAAATGTAATAACAGTTGCTATCATTTTTGAAAAAACCATATCGTTTTCAAAGAAGTCAATTAAAATATACAGGCTTACCTGGTTAATAATTATTGCAACCCCGCTTATAACATAAATTAAACTTATTTCTACATTTTTAGAATATCTTATACCACTTTTAAAAACATATTTAATACTGAGAATATAATTTACAAAAGTTGCTATGATATAACTAATAAAAGCTACAACCAGATAATTATAGCCCAGTATCTTTGCAAAAAGATAAAAAAGAGAAATATCTGTTAAGGCTGCTATAGAGCCTATAATAAAATATTTTACAATTTTCATATTTTTATAAAATAATTCTTGGTTTATTAACTTATAATACCTTGAATATATCTTAATTACCAATTAATAATATCTTGTAGCGTCCTCATGGTATTCTGCATCTACGTTAACATTCCAAATATTATAATTTGCACCGCAATAATTTTTTGCAGCTAATATTCCTGTATAGATTGAGTGGTCCTGATTATTATATTTATACATACCACCTCTGCCAATACATTGTAGATTTGAAACATTAGTAATATAGTCATGTAAAATATTATAATATTTTTTATAGCCTACAAAATATACTGGATAGCTGTCAGTTTCCCTGATAACAAACCCATCAATCACCAAGCTTCTATCAACTAATTTCATATAATGTAATTCTTCTCTGGCAAGGTCAATCAAATTTTTATCTGTCATATTCCAGGTATCATCATTTTGAAATACAAAATACTCAATACTGAGTGCAGTATTTTTCTTATTTTTGGTCATTTCTAAGCTGAAGTTATTATAATTTGCTAATCTGCCCATCTTTACCTCTGGAGAATGGACATATATCCAGTGGTCTGGAAATAATTCGTTGCTGTCTATTAATAGATTTACAGTAACATGATCTCTAAAAAAAAGTTTTTTCGATGCGTTTAAAATGCTTTCTTCAGGTGCAGGTGTAATTGACTGGATGGTTTTTGTTAGGGGCATAGAGGAAAAGTACATTTTTGCTGAAACTAAAAGCTCTTCTTTTTCTGTATTTACGATTATTGATTCTATTTTATTATCTTTTATATTTATCTTTTTTACTTCAGAATTATAAAGAATCTCCCCTCCTTGCCGAATAATATTTTCAGCCATTTTTTCGTACATCATTCCTGCACCATAAACCGGGTAGTCAAACTCTTCAATAAGCGTCTTTGTCTTTTTTTTATTTTTTAAGGGATTTAGGGAATCTAAAACCGCTTTATACAAATTTAAGCCTTTGATTCTTTGGGCAGCCCAATCTGCACTAATATCTTTACAATCAATTCCCCACACTTTTTCAGTGTATGTTTTAAAAAATGTTCTATACAGTTTCTTGCCAAACTGTCTACTAACCCAATCTTCGAAAGAATTTGTTCTTTGGTTATTTATTCTTATCCGTGAAATAAAATAATCAAATATAGCCTGAGAAGACTCAATAATTCCTAAATTTTTAAGCGCATTGAATGGTTTTAACGGGTAGTTAAAAAATTTGTTTTTATAATATATTCTGGTGAGCCGGTTAACTGCTTTAAATTTGTCTTTTAAAGTTTGATGCCATACTTCGTTAACATCCCTGTTTTTTGTATAGAAACGATGGGGGCCAATATCAAAAAGATTACCTTTGTAATTAACTGTTCTTGCTAATCCACCTGGTACAGAATGCATATCAAGTATTAAAATATCTTTGATGTTATTTTTTTGCAATTCAAGTGCAGCGCCCAGACCAGCAGGCCCTGCACCAATAATAACTACTTCCCTTTTATCCATAAATTCCTTCTTCTAATAATCTTACAAAATATGTAATGGTTGCTTTTAAACCCTCATCAATTTTTGTTTCTGCCTGCCATCTAAGTATATTTTTTGCCTTGCTTATATCTGGACATCTACGTTTGGGATCATCTTCCGGTAAACTATTAAAAACAATTTTCGATTTTGAATTGGTTAATTGAATTATTTTTTGGGCGAGATTAAGAATACTTATTTCAGTCGGATTGCCAAGGTTAACAGGACCTGTTATGTCATCCGGGCTATCCATCATTCTTAGTATTCCATCGGTCATATCACCTATATAGCAGAAGCTTCTGGTCTGGCTGCCATCTCCATATATAGTGATATTTTTATTTTTTAATGCTTGCATAATAAAATTACTTATTACTCTACCATCATCCGGTCTCATTTGTGGTCCATAGGTATTAAAAATCCTGACTACTTTTATTTTTAAGTTTAGCTGCCTATGATAATCAAAGAAAAGTGTTTCGGCACATCTTTTACCTTCATCATAACAGGCTCTCGGACCGATTGTGTTCACACTTCCGTGGTAAGTTTCTGGTTGTGGATGAATTTCAGGATCACCATAAATTTCCGAAGTTGAGGCCTGTAATATTTTTATTTTTAATCTTTTGGCCAAACCTAACATATTTATAGAGCCCAGGACACTGGTTTTGGTGGTCTGCACCGGGTCAAATTGGTAATAAATAGGGCTTGCCGGGCAAGCTAAGTTGTAAATCTCATCTACTTCGACATATAATGGAAAAGTAATGTCATGTCTTAATATTTCAAAATAGGGATTCTCTAAAAGGTGAACAATATTTTGTTTCCTTCCGGTAAAGAAGTTATCTACACAGAGAACTTCATTTCCTTCAAGCAAGAGCCGTTCACAAAGATGAGAGCCAATAAATCCAGCACCACCTGTTACCAGAATGCGTTTTTTCATCTTTTCTCCAATAAAATGACTTGAAATATACACTATTGATTAATTATTTATTTTTGCCATATTCCTGAACTGCTTATTCTGCTTGAGTAATTCTTCATAAGTGCCCTGTCCTCTTATCTTTCCTTGTTCCAGAATATAAATCTGGGCACAGTCTTTCAGCGTATTTAAGCGATGGGCAATCATAATGACTGTTCTTGATTTGGCGGCACTTTGAATCGCCTTTAAGACTATCTCTTCGGTGGCACCATCCAGGGAGCTGGTGGCTTCATCTAAAACTAACACTTCAGGGTTTCGGTACAGCGCACGGGCTAACCCTATGCGCTGCCTTTGGCCACCACTAAGGCGAACCCCTCGTTCTCCTATAATAGTATTGTACTTTTTGGGCAATTCAATTTCAATAAATTTCTCTATGGCAGCAATTTTGGCTGCAAATTTTACCTGCTGGATATCAATATCCTTTTCCGGTATTCCGAAAGCAATATTTTTACAAATCTTATCATCACTTAAGTAAATTTCTTGTGGGACATAACCAATTTTTCTTTGCCAGGCGGTAATATTTTCTTCAGTTATTTCTACATCATCAACAATTATTTTACCTTCCTGGGGAGTTAGTAAACCTAAAATGACGTCCACTAAAGTAGTCTTGCCGCAGCCGGTAGGACCAACAAATCCTATTATATTATTTTTGGGTATGGTAAGATTTATACTATCAATTACATTATAGGAAGTATCTTTATAAGAAAACTTTATATTTTGCAGTTTGATTGACTTGTTAAATAATAATTCACTTTTGGCAGTGGCGGGTTTGATTATAGGCTTCTTCTGTGGTTCAATCTCTATCATGTCTTCATAGATTTTATCTACAATAGCCGTATTGTAATAAACCCTGGTCATGGCACCAAATAGGCGGTTAAGTGCTGGCAGTGTCCTGTAAGCTGCAAAGGCATAAAGGCTAAGCAAAGGAACAAAATCTATAACCCTTTCTCCTCTGGCAATCATAAATATAACAAAGAAGATAATTCCTCCAAAAGCAACAGCCTCCAGGAGATACCTGGGAATTTCCCCAATCACATGGGCAAATACATTAAGGCGGGCAAATTTCCTGGAAAAATTACTATAATTATCAAGAAAAAAAGATTCAATACCCATAATTTTTGTAGTTTTGATACTGGTTAAGGCTTCATTGGCCATACGGAATCTTCCCCTGTTTGCTTCTAATCTTTCCTGGCCGGTTGCGCGTAATTTATTCCTAACAAAATAATTTATTATTCCATAACTCCCGCCTAAAAAGATAATAGCGCCTATGGTTACAGTTACATCAACAACGAATAACATGGCAAGTATAACTACTACCATCAGCCCATTTATTATGATATCAAATAATGATATTAAGAGCTGGCTGGTAAGCTGATTGATTTCTGATAAAACATTCTTGCCTAATTCGCTGCTGTTTTTTTGCAGAAAATATTCATATGGCTGAGATAGATAGACATTTAGCAGCCTTCTTGAGAGTGAATGGTTTTTACCCAGGGTGAACCTTGTTTTTCCCCAGGTTGTTATTGCTGAAATAATACTTGAGAATATTACTATTAAGAAAACAGTCATTCCCAAAAAGAAAATAAAGGAATTAATGTCTGAAAAATGAAGTTTATTGTAGATGAGAGAAAGCCATTTGTTTTGCTGGACTATATCCGGATTCATCACTACATTGATAAATGGGAAAATACTGGCTACCCCAAAGGCCTGGGCAAACGCAGTACCAAGGCTGGCAATAAATATTAGAACAGCCTGCATGCGCTCCCTGGGAGTGAATATTTCGTATAGTTTTTTTAAAAATGTTTTTTGTTTCATAGCTATATTGTATAAGTATACAGTTAAAAGTTGCAAGGTACAAGGTGCAAG
>CAZWUL010000024.1:14658-16592 GCA_964636625.1 uncultured Atribacterota bacterium
AGATGCAAGGTAAAAACAAAATCAAAATACAATAAATTTAAATATTTCTCAATGATTTGATTAAACCAAATAACATATAAATAATATCTTTAATTTTTTTACTTAGTGAGCCATAATCACTTAATTCTAAATATCCAAGGTCCTTCGCAAGTAATAACTGATATTCAACCTCATAAGCAGAACCCTGAGCCATTCCGAGAAATCTTATATAATTGCTTTTTGTCAATTGGCCGGAGCCTTCTACTATGTTAGTAGGAACAGATGATGCTGATCTTCTAATTTGAGAAGTCAAGCCGTATTGTTCGTTGTTGGGAAAATGTTTAGTAATTTTATATATTTCTATGGTAAATTGATGAGCATCTTCCCAGACTTTCAGTTTTGTATAGTCGGACATTATTGCTCCTTTTTAAAATAAAAGTTACAAGTTTCGAGATTCAAGTTACAAGTTAAATATAAAAATAAGAAAATCAAGGTGTGAGCTGTAAAAATCGTTTTCAGCTTTCGGTTAATAAAACACATAATTTCATTTAAAAAACTACAAGTTACGAGTTAAGAAATAAATACAAGTATTAAGTTATAAAGTGCAGGGTAAGAAATAATCTGGTTTATCCTGTTTTTATTTCTTTTTGGACTAACCTTTCTAAGCATACAACAAAAGAATTGGCATCATTAAGCCATGGTCTTACTTCATCTATATTAAATCGTACTAAATCTGCATAATCTCCTTTTTGACGAGTATCAAATAATTTATCATATAGCTCTCCTTGTTCGCTATTTACTGTTCCATGTTTCAAAAAATTTTGATGAAAAAGTGCCCGGACTCCGCTATGTTTAGAAGAAGAAAGTCCTTTAGTAAGTAATAAAGCGGAAACAGCATAAAAACAGGCATAATAAAGACGATTAACAAAAGTATTGGCATAGCCCTTCTCTAATAGAATTAAAGCTTCATCAAGAGCTTCATGAGCACGCTCTAATCGATAAAGAATTAAGTTTTGACTTCTTTATTCATATAAGTAAACCTTCTCTTTCGACATTTTTATGAAAAGGCATTGCGCTGTATATACGGCTATTCCAATCATGATAACTATATACATTTACAGTAATAACACACCCAGTTTCAAGCTCTATAGGAAATATTTGTTTGCGAAAAATATGCTCCTTATCAAGAGTAACAGATTCATTTACTAAAACAAGTAAATCATAATCAGATTCGGGCTCTGCATCCCCACGCGCTCTTGAACCATATAGAATTACTTTTGCAGTTGGAGATATTTTTTGAATAGCATCACGACATCTGAATAATAACTCTTTTCCTTTTCTGTAACAGATGAAAACTTATTTAGAACTTTCATTTTATCCCTCTTTATAGTTTCAGAATAATAATAGTTGCAAAATATAAAGACTGCTTTCGGTTGTCGGTTAAAAATAGGTTTCAATTTCTTCAATGCTTATCCTGGCTTGTCTTAAAATAGATTTTAAAGTTTCGGGTTTTAGATCTTTATTATGCATCGGAACAGTTACTAATAAATTACCTTTTTTAAGCTGTAAATGACTTCCTCTGCTTCTAACCTCGATAAAACCTGCTTTACACAATATTTTCAATATTTTTCTTGGTTTTATTATAGGCAATTTAGGCATAGGCTTGAACTTGAAAACTAATATTCATTTTGAAAATCTCAACAATATCGTCGGGTCTTGTGTTTATTGGATTATCATTTTTCAAAACAGGACGTATTAATGGCAAATTATTATCTATTGCAGTTTCTAGATAAAGAGTAACTGCCTCCATAAGATTCTGTTTAGCCTCCTCTATGGTATCACCCTGAGAAGCTACATCAATATCTATACATAAGGAACTATAACCATTTTTTTCACTAATAATAGTTCCTGTAAATACAAATGTCGGTTTGTCCAAAACAGTCATCTCCTTTCTT
>CAZWUL010000025.1:0-16429 GCA_964636625.1 uncultured Atribacterota bacterium
GCTTGGTACGAACAAACTTCTCTTTAGCCATTTTGTTTTTTCCTCCTTAAAGATATAATTTTATATTATTCCTTAACTATTGTCTATTTCAAATCTACGTTCTTCTAAACATTCTTAAAAGTTTACAGCTTTTTTCGCTATATTGTTAGGCACAAAATCATAATGTGAAAATTGCATTACATAATTTGCTCTTCCCTGTGTTAAAGACCTTAACTCAGTGGCGTATCCAAAAACTTCTTGTAAGGGAACATGGGCAACAATTATTTTTCCTTTTATTTTTTTCTTATCACTTATACCTTCCACTTTTGCTCTTCTTGAATTAAGGTCACTAATAACTGCTCCAACATATTCCTCAGGTGTTCTTATTTCCATTTCTACAATTGGTTCTAATAATATGGGATCTGCATTTTTTAAACCATCCTTAAACGCTTTGGATGCTGCAATCCTAAAAGCGAGCTCTGATGAGTCCACTGGATGAAAAGAACCATCTACCAGTGTCACTTTTATATTAGTAACCGGATAACTAGCTAGAACACCTGCTAACATTGCTTCTTGAACACCCTGTTTTACAGCAGGAATATATTCCTTTGGAACACTTCCGCCGACAGTTCGATCTACAAATTCGAATGTTGCTTCATTGTAGGGTTCAATTTCCAAAACAACATCACCATATTGACCTCTGCCTCCACTCTGTCTGATAAACTTACCCTGAGAACGGGCACTCTTTCTGATTGTTTCTTTAAAAGCAACCTGCGGCTCGCCAACATTACCTTCAACTTTATGCTCTCTTAACAGCCTGTCTATTATTATCTCAAGGTGCAACTCTCCCATACCGGATATTATTGTTTGACCAGTATCTTTATTAATATATCGTCTGAACGTCGGATCTTCTTCTGCCATTTTGTCCAGGGCAATGGCCATTTTTTCCTTGTCTGCCTGTGTTTTAGGTTCTATAGCAATTGAAATTACAGGTTCCGGAAATGTAATTTTTTCTAAAATAATTGGTATTTTTTCATCACATAATGTATCACCGGTCCCTGATTTCTTTAAACCTATAATTGCCCCCAGGTTACCGGCTGTTATTTCATCAACCTGCTCTTTATGATCAGCATGGATTTTAACCAACCTGTTTATTCTTTCCCTGACATTTTGAGTGGAATTGTACACATAGGAGCCATTTTTTAATTTACCAGAATACACTCTGACAAAGCTTAATTTTCCAAAAAAAGGGTCGGATAATACCTTAAAAACCAGGGATGACAAAGGTTCATTTATATCTGTTTTTCTAATCATTTCTTCTCCTGTTTTTGGGTTTTCACCCTTAACAGGCAAAACTTCAAGCGGAGAAGGCATATATCTGCTAATCGCATCTAGCAGTAGTTGGATGCCTTTATTCTTTAACGCTGTTCCACATAATACCGGAACCACTCTATTGCTAAGGGTGCCTTTTCTAATTAATTGATGTATTCTTTCTTCGGAAATTTTATTTCCATATAAGTAATCTTCCATAAAAGATTCATCATCTTCAGCGAGGATTTCTAACATTTTTTTTCGGGCCTTTTTGGCTTCTTTAAAATATTCATCAGGAATTTCAACCGTATTATATTTTACCCCCAACTCATCAATAGTATAAGAATATGCTTTCATAGTAATCAAATCTATAATTCCTTGAAAATTTCCTTCACTACCCCAGGGTATCTGTATTATTAAAGGTATTATGTCGAATTTTCTCTTAATCATTTTAACGGTACCATTAAAATCAGCACCGGTTCTGTCCATTTTGTTAATAAAAGCGATTCTTGGAACATGATAATGGTCTGCTTGATGCCAAACGGTTTCAGATTGTGGTTCTACTCCTGCAACAGCACAGAATACAGCAACCGCAGCATCAAGAACCCTTAAAGATCTCTCAACTTCAACAGTAAAGTCTACATGCCCTGGTGTATCAATAATATTAATTTGAAAACCTTTCCAGAAAGATGTTGTAACTGCAGATGTAATAGTTATCCCTCTTTCTTTCTCCTGTGGCATCCAATCCATAGTAGCTGAACCTTCATGAACCTCACCCATTCTATGTAATCTGCCAGAATAATACAATATTCGTTCAGTAACGGTTGTTTTACCAGCATCGATATGTGCCATTATTCCTATATTTCTTATTTTTTGTAAGTCATTATTACTTGTCATATTAATTATTCTTTCAATTTAATTTAGATATTATTCTAATGATATTTTTAGCTTTTAATTTATATTACTTAAAAGATTATTTTTTTAAAGCACTTTTACCAGCGATAATGCGCAAAAGCCTTATTAGCTTCAGCCATCCTATGGGTATCCTCTTTTTTCTTGACAGAAACCCCTGTCCCTTGATAAGCATCAATTAATTCATTTGCCAGTCTTTCCGAAAAAGGTCTACCGGTCTTGCTTCTACTAAAATTAATAACCCATCTCATTGCCAAAGTAATCCTTCTTTCGGGTGCAACCTCAACAGGAACCTGATAACTTGCACCGCCAACCCTTCTTGATTTTACTTCTAATACTGGCATTACATTTTCCATTGCCTGGTTAAAAACTTCCAGCGAGTCTTTTTTAGTCTTTTCTTTAATTATATCCATTGCATCATAAAATACTCTACGAGCGATACTTTTTTTCCCATCTAACATTATATGATTAATAAACTGGCTGACTCTTTTATCTTTAAAGATTGGGTCTTCTGCTATTTCATTCTTGATTGCTTTTCTTTTTCTGGACATATACAATCCACCTCAATTAAGTTTAATTAATATTTTACTCTATATCTTTTAATTTAAGAATATATTTTTATTTCTTTGGCTTCGTTGCCCCGTATTTGGATCTTCCCTGTGCTCTACCTTCTACACCAGTAGCATCCATAACACCACGTACAATATGATATCTTACTCCTGGCAAATCTTTTACTCTTCCACCTCTAAGCATAACTATTGAATGCTCCTGTAAATTATGACCAATTCCTGGTATATAGGCAGTTACTTCCATATTATTTGTTAATCTAACTCTTGCCACTTTCCTTAAAGCAGAATTAGGTTTTTTGGGTGTTATAGTCCAAACACGCGTACAGACACCTCTTTTTAAAGGAGAACCTTTTAAAGCAGGTGTGTCTGACTTTTTTGTTGCTTTTTTTCTACCTTTTCTTACCAGTTGATTGATTGTTGGCATATTACTACCACCTTTTTTCCTTTTTAATAATCATTTCTAAAAACCGTTAATTTTTATTATTTTTTCTATGATTAAATTTATTAAACAGTTATTAATATTAATTCATCCGAAAATACTTAAACATTCTATCAGTATCACTAATTGATGTCAATATAAAAAATTATGAAATTTAAATGTTTTTATTATTATTGATTTTTTTCACATGCTTTTAATTTCTAGTTATACTTTTATCATCTTCAATATCATCATTTAATTCCTTGTTTTTTTCAGTCTCTTCTTCCTCATACTTCTTATTTTCTCTTTCCAGTTCTTCTTCATATTGAGACGTAATATCTACATCTCGATACTGTGGCAATCCTGTACCAGAGGGAATAATATTACCAATAATGACATTTTCCTTCAGTCCATGGAGATGATCAACCTTACCTTTGATAGAGGCGTTTGTCAGGACATGGGTTGTCCTCTGAAAAGAAGCTGCAGACAAGAAGCTCTCTGTGGACAACGACGCCTGAGTAATTCCCTGAATAATTGGCATTCCCACTGCTGGTAATTTAATTTTTTTCATATATCCAACATCTTCTATTAATAATACTAATTCTTCTTTGCTGCTATCACTTCTATATTTTATAGTTTCAATATTCTGTTGATAAATAACATTGGCATTTTTTTTAGTAATTTTATCACCTGCGGGTATTATTATTTCACCAGTATTCTTATCAAGTACATCCTGGGCAATTATTTTTCCAACAAGATTATTGTAAATATGTTCTAGAGCTCTTCCCTCGAGAGAAAAGAAACGACCATCCTCTAATGGAATATCGCTAATCCCTGCTGAGTATGCTTTCCGTATTATATTCTTACTCACTGGTTGAGATTTATCCGCAATTATATTATCTGATTCCGGGTCTCTTAACTCATCCCCTAGTATTTTGCCAATTACATCTTCTTTTATATAGCTCAATAAATTTTCTCTTATATTAATCTCTTTTATATCATTCCAAATCCTTAAATTTTCACAATTGTACTCTATTATTTTTTGGATATCTTCTTCTTCTAATATTTTATTAGCAGGTACTATCACATTATCGCTATCTGCTTCTTTTATATCCTCAGCTAACAGATTACCTTTTATTTTTTCTACTTCTCCGGGTTTCCCTATGCGAATTCTGTTTATTCCTGAATTTACCAATTCGATTGCAATATCCTTGGTTATTCTTTTACCTACTAGTTTTTCCAAATCTAACTTCTTGAAATCCCTTATAATTTCATTATCATCTGTTTTAATTTCAGTCTGAGAAATAACTCCAATAAATATATGGTCTTTTATTCTTTCGATGAAATTCATTTCACCCTGCATAATATGATTTATTTTGCCATCATAATTCACAATGTCAAAACCTGGACAATCCGTATTCTCAATTTTTTTGATGATGTTCTCGTCAAGAATGGCATTTTTTTCTAAAATAATTTCTCCTTTATTACCATTTAAAGAAGATGCTAAATGCTTATCTTGCAGTAACTCTCTATTTCTTGTGCGAATATCGTCATTTTCTTGTATAACCTGTTTATTGGCTTTTTCAAAATCAGAAACATACACTAACTCTCCTGAAAGTAAATCTGAATCCCTTGAAGACCTTACATATATTTTATTTAACCTGGCAATTTGTCTCACTATAACCTCAATATGTTTATCATTAATCGTAACTCCCTGTGACCGATAAACTTCCTGAACCTGCTCCAGTAAATACTTTTGAACTGCCTTGATCCCCTGTATTTTTAATATATCATTAGGATCAACAAAACCAGTAGTTAATCTTTGCCCAGCAATAACTTTTTGACCTTCTTCTACAATTACTCTCAGGTCATTAGGTATAAAATATACTTTTTTCTTATTATCTTTATTTTTTTCAGCTTTTTCATCAATCTCAGGTCTAACCATAACTTCTTTTTTGTTGTCTTTTTGTTCATCTTTGACTTTATCAATGACTTTATCAATAAAACCATTTATTTCACTTATCACAGCCTGTTTTTTTGGTTTTCTAACTTCAAATAATTGTTCAATTCTGGGCAAACCAAGGGTAATATCTTCTCCGGTTATTTTAATGCCGCCAGTGTGGAAAGTTCTTAAAGTAAGCTGTGTGCCAGGCTCACCGATTGACTGGGCGGCTATTGTTCCAACGGCCTCCCCAATAGTTACTTTTTTACCTGTTGCAACATCTTTGCCATAACATTTGGAACAAATACCTTGTTTGGATGAACATGTTAATGGAGAACGTATTTTTACTTCTTTAATTCCGGCATCAGCAATCTTTTTGGCAATTTTTTCATCGATTGCGTCCCCGCGCTGTATAATAATTTGTTTATTTTCAGGATCAATAATATCTTCCTGTGCTGTTCTTCCGACTATTCTTTCTTCCATCTTTTCAATAACATTGCCGTCTTCCTGGATATCAGACACAATTACTCCATCCGTGGTCCCACAGTCATCTTCGGTAATAATCACATCTTGAGCCACATCTACAAGTCTCCTGGTTAAATAACCTGATTTCGATGTTCTTAAAGCAGTATCAGCCAGGCCTTTTCTTGCACCGTGAGTAGAGATAAAATACTCCAAGCAAGACAGACCTTCTCTGAAATTTGATTTAATGGGAAAATCGATAATCTTCCCGGAAGGATCGGCCATCAAGCCTCTCATTCCTGCCAATTGCCCTATTTGTCTGCTACTTCCACGTGCACCTGAATCAGCCATCATATAAAGTGGATTAAAACTGCTGAGGTTATTTAAAATAGCACTTACAACATTGTTTGCTGCATCAGTCCATGCAGTAATTATTTTTTCTTCCCTTTCCTCTTTCATTATTAAACCATAATTAAACTGCTCCTCAATTTTAGTAACAGTTTTTTCAGTATCATCAATTATTTTATCTTTTTCTGAAGGAATTTCTAAGTCAACAACCCCTATGGTTATTCCTGAAGTAGTAGCATAGTGAAAACCTAATTCTTTAATATCATCAAGACATTTTACAGCTATGTCCTGTCCAAAATGACGGAAGATATAAGAAATTATTTTTGCTAAAGACTTTTTAGTTATTGTCAGGTCAACAAACTTCATCTCTTTGGGTAATACCTGGTTAAATATTGCTCTGCCTATAGTTGTATCCTCAATTTGGCCTTTGACTCTAATTTTGACTTTTGCATGAATATCTACGTAGCCATCTTCTTCTGCCCGAATTGCTTCTTCGGGATTGGAAAATATTTTTCCTTCCCCTTTTTGCCCTTTTTCTTTCATTGTCAAGTAATAGCAACCCAATACTATATCTTGAGCAGGTAAAGCAATCGGGCTTCCATTAGCTGGAGATAAAATATTATGAGAAGAAAGCATCAGTGTCTCAGCTTCTGTCTGTGCCTCGGTTGATAATGGAACATGTACTGCCATTTGATCTCCATCAAAATCTGCATTAAATGCTGGACACGACAACGGATGCAGTTGTATAGCATTCCCTTCTACCAATACAGGCTTAAAAACCTGTATTCCCAGCCTATGAAGTGTTGGTGCCCTATTCAGCAAAACTGGATGGTCTTCAATAATCTCCTCTAAAATATTCCAAACTTCCGGAGATTCCTGCTCCACCAGTTTTTTTGCAGTCTTTATGTTATGAGCAAACTCTCTTTTGACTAAATGATGCATGACAAAGGGTTTAAAAAGCTCTAATGCCATTTTTTTAGGTAATCCGCATTGATGTAATTTTAATTTCGGGCCAGCTACAATTACGGACCTTCCGGAATAGTCAACCCTTTTTCCTAATAAATTTTGTCTAAATCTTCCTTTTTTACCTTCCAATAAATCGCTCAGTGATTTTAATGGGCGATTGCCTGCACCTAATACAGCATGCCCTCTTCGACCGTTATCAATAAGTGCATCAACTGCTTCTTGAAGCATTCTTTTTTCATTTTTAATTATAATATCAGGCGCGCCGAGTTCTAATAATCTTTTTAGCCTATTGTTACGATTTATTACTCTTCTATATAAATCATTTAAATCGGAAGTAGCAAATCTTCCTCCTTCTAATTGGACCATTGGCCTTAAATCAGGAGGTATAACCGGTAAAACATCCAAGACCATCCATTCAGGCTTACAATTACTTTTCCTAAATGCTTCAATGATTTGCAACCTTTTAATCATCTTTTTTGCTTTTTGCCCGGTTGAATGCTTTAACTCTTCTCTTATTTCCATGTTAAGGGAATCAAGATTTATTTCTCTCAATAAATCCTTAATAGCTTCCGCTCCAATTCCAGCTCTAAATTCTGAATCATAAAGAGAGTATAATCTATACTCACTCTCTAAAATGATATCACCTGTTTTTAAGCTTGTTTTGCCGGGATAAATAACTATATAACAGGATTCTTCCATTGTTTGTTTTGCCATTGTGGTTCTTTTTGATATTTCTTCATCTTTTTCTAACAATACTTTTAATTTATTTTCAGTGATTAAGCCTTCAACCTCTACAATTTTATACTCAATCGATTCTTCTTCATCATGAGTTGCAACATTTTCATTTACATTTTCAGATGATTCTTCTTTTTCTTCGGGTTGTTTATTTACAGTCTTCTCATCTGCATAATTTTCTTCAATATCTGTGTTTACCTCAATTTCATCAACTCCATCATCAGAAATCTCCAAATCTTGATTTACCACTCTTTCAGCTGTAAAAAATATTTTCCCATATTTTTCTTGAAGTTCTTTTAATCTTTGAGCGTCAATGATATCTCCGACTTTCTGTGGAAATTTCTTGAGCTGATTAATACGATAGACTGTTTCTGCTGTAAAATCAGGCTTGTATATTTGATGAATTTTATATTCTGTTTCAAGAATAACATCACTCATTAAGTAATTATCTTCATCTTCGCTTTTTTGTACTTCATACATTTGTTCCCTTCGTCTATCAGGAGCAAAATAAAGTACCTTCTCAAGATTACGTGGAGAAATATTTAACAATAAAGCTAATGGGCTTGGGATACCTTTAAAATACCATACATGAGAAACAGGGCATGCTAATTCGATATGCCCCATTCTTTCTCTACGAGTGATAGATTTTGTGACTTCGACTCCACAACGATCACAAATTACCCCTTTATATCTGATTCTTTTATATTTTCCACAACTACATTCCCAATCTTTTACAGGTCCAAAAATACGTTCACAAAATAGACCATCTTTTTCAGGTTTTAGGGTTCTATAATTGATAGTTTCTGGTTTTTTAACTTCACCATATGACCATTTTTTAATTTCTTCATTAGAAGCCAGTCCTATGGCAATCGCATTAATTCTTTCTTGGATATCCAACCACATTACCTCCCTGTTATTTGAGTTGTGCATAAGCAAAAAGTTTATATGCGGTGAAAATAATAATTATTTTCTTTTATATTTGTATTTATATTGCGTGTTTATGTCAGATGATTGATAAAATCCTGGTCAATTCTATCTTTCACTTCAAGGTCTTCTTTGATTTCAATTTCTTTGCCATTACTATCCAAGACTTTTATATTCAGGCAAAGACTTCTTAATTCTCTGATTAAAACTTTAAAAGATTCCGGGATACCAGGAACTGGAATATTTTCCCCTTTTACAATAGATTCATAGGTTTTTATTCTTCCGGAAACATCATCTGATTTAACAGTTAACATTTCCTGCAGATTATAAGCAGCTCCATATCCTTCCAGGGCCCAGACTTCCATTTCTCCGAATCTTTGTCCACCAAATTGAGCTTTCCCGCCTAAAGGTTGTTGAGTTACTAATGAATATGGACCTGTTGACCTGGCATGAATTTTGTCATCAACTAAATGGATTAACTTTAAAATATAACTATAACCAACAGTTACTTTTTGGTCAAAAGGCAATCCTGTTCTTCCATCATACAGCACACTCTTACCATCTTTTGGTAGTCCTGCATCAACTAGAGCTTTTTCAATTTCTTCTTCTGCTGCTCCATCAAATACCGGTGTAATAATATTTAATCCAAGTATTTTAGCAACCCATCCAAGATGCACTTCTAATATTTGCCCAACATTCATTCTAGAGGGCACTCCAAGTGGATTAAGGATAACATCGACTGGAGTCCCATCGGGTAAAAAAGGCATATCATTAACAGGCAATATTTTTGCAATAACCCCTTTATTCCCGTGTCTACCTGAAATCTTATCTCCCTCAGATATTTTACGTTTCTGGGCAATAAATACTCTAACCATTTTATTTACCCCTGGAGCTATCTCGTCTCCATTTTCCCTGGAAAAAACCTTCACGTCTATTACCTTCCCTTTATCTCCATGAGGAACACGTAGCGATGTATCCCTGACTTCTCTCGCCTTTTCTCCAAATATAGCTCTTAATAATCTTTCTTCCGGACCAAGTTCAGTCTCCCCTTTTGGTGTAACCTTTCCAACTAAAATATCACCGGCTTCCACTTCGGTTCCAACTCTAATTATGCCGTCTTCATCAAGGTTAGCTAAATTACTTTCGCCAATATTGGGAATATCAGAGGTAATTTCTTCGGGTCCTAATTTTGTATCTCTTGCGTCACATTCATGTTCACTGATATGTATTGAGGTAAAAGTATCATTTTGCACTAATTTTTCACTTATTATTATGGCATCTTCGAAGTTATATCCTTCCCATGCCATATATGCAACTAGAACATTTCGACCTAAGGAAAGAGCCCCTTGATCAGTATTTGGTCCATCAGCGATAGGGGTATTTTTAGTTACTTTCTCGCCTTCATCAACAAGGGCTATCTGGTTAATACATGTTCCCTGATTAGAGCGATGAAATTTTTTAAGAAAATATTCACTCCTATTTCCATTATCCTCTTTAATTACAATTCTATCTCCGGAAACTTTTTCTATGATGCCATCTTCCTGGGCTACAATAATAGTACCAGAATCTCTCGCAACTCTTTCCTCCATTCCAGTCATCACTAAAGGCATCTCGGTTTTAATAACAGGGACCGATTGTCTTTGCATGTTTGTACCCATCAATGCTCTATTTGCATCGTCATGATCTAAAAAGGGTATTAAAGTTGCTGAAATACTGGTCATTTGATTTGGAGCAACATCAATAAAATCAACTTCTTTTGGAGGTATAGTCAAGTAGTCATCTCGATACCGGCAAGGAACATCTTCTTGAATTATTTTATTGTTCTTATCAATCTTTACATTTATCTGCGCTATTTTATATTGGTCTTCTTCATCGGCTGTTAGGTAAATAATATCATCTTTTAATTTTCCATTATCAACTTTCCGATATGGTGTCTCTATAAAACCAAAATCATTAATTCTTCCATAAATACTTAATGAACCAATCAATCCGATATTTGGACCTTCGGGAGTTTCTATAGGACAAATTCTTCCATAATGGCTATAATGAACATCCCTGACTTCAAAACCAGCTCTTTCCCTTGTTAGTCCGCCCGGACCAAGTGCTGAAAGCCGTCTTTTGTGTGTTATTTCTGAGAGCGGGTTCGTTTGGTCCATAAATTGTGAAAGCTGGCTGCTTCCAAAAAATTGTTTTATAGCTGCAACTAAAGGTCTGATATTAATTAAAGCCTGCGGTGTAACAGCAGAAAGATCCGGTTGTATTGTCATTCTTTCCTTTATAACTCTCTCCATTCTAACCAGCCCGATATAAAACTGATCAAGGAGTAAATCTCCTACTGTTTTTACCCGACGATTTCCCAAATGGTCAATATCATCAATATATCCAATGCCATAATATAGGTTTACGAGGTATCTCAAAGAGGCAACAATATCATCTCTGGTTAAGGCATTACCTTTTTTAACATTGATTGCCGATTGTACCTCGCTTATTTTATACAATAATTCTAGTTCTAGAACCTGTCCACTTTGTGCAATAAGTTCTCCTGTTTTTTTATCGATGACATTTTCAACTAATTTCAAGCCGATATTTTTTTCATCAATGGCGCCCTCTTCTATGTCAAAAATACCTACTGTTGTATCATCTTTTTCATTATAAACTACTATTTCTTCATCATTATCATTAAATATATATAATTTTTCTATACTTGAGTTACTAAGAGCTTCAGCTATTTTTTGATTTATTTGGCTATTTTTTTTGGCAATTGTTTTTCCGGTCTTAGGGTCTACAACTGTTTTTGCCAATGTTCTATCCAGTATCCTGTTTTGAATGTGTAATTTTTGATTTACTTTATACCGTCCGACATCAGCTAAATCATACCTTTTGTAATCGAACAATAGCCTGTCTAATAATTGCCTGGTATTTCTATCGGTGGGAGGTTCGCTAGGTCTTAATTTTCTAAAAATCTCAATCAGGGCTTCTCTTTTATTGTGAGTATTGTCCTTTAATAACGTTTCCTGTATAATCTCGCAGTTATCAAATAGTTCCAAGATTTCTTCATTTCTTTCATATCCCAATGCTCTTAAAAGAGCTGTAGCAGTAATTTTTCGCTTTTTATCAATCCTGACATATATCATGTCATTGGTGTCAAACCCAAATTCTAACCAAGAACCTCTGTTTGGTATAATTCGATAATTATAAAGAGTTTTATTCCCGCCGTATTCTTCGCTCCCAAAATAGATACCTGGTGACCGTATAAGTTGATTAACAATAACTCTCTCTGCTCCATTAATTATAAAGCTACCGCTCTCAGTCATTAATGGAATTTCTCCCATAAAAACATCTTGTTCTTTTATTTCCCCGGTTTTCTTATTAACAAGGCTAATTCTTACTTCTAAAGGTGCAGAATAAGTGCTTCCTCTTTCCCAGCATTCTAAGGGTGAATATTTACTCTCTTTAATAGAATAATTAACATAATCAAGAATAAGATTACCGGTGAAATCCTGGATTGGAAAAACATCTCTAAAAACTTTATGCAAACCTACATTTTCCCTCTTTTCAAAGGGAATATCAACTTGTAAAAACTTGTGATAAGAATTTTTTTGAATGTCAAGGAAGTTTGGTGGGTCAATAAACCTTTTTATTTTTGAATAATTTAATAATTTTATTTTTTTACTCTGCACTTTTAGCACCAACCTTTTTTTATATATATGCAAATTAATAGTATAACCCCATACATACAAAAAGTCAAGAAGATACCCATAAAATTTTTACAGGTATCTTCCATTTTACTTATTTTGCAAATAATAACTATATACCATACCAAAATACCATAATCTAATAATGGCAAAAAATTATTAGCATAGCACATTATTGTATTATTTTATTTCCACAGTTGCGCCTACTGCTTCTAATTTTTCTTTCAGAGCATCTGCATCTTTCTTCTCAATTTTTTCTTTAACCGGCTTTGGTGCTCCTTCTACAAGCTCTTTAGATTCTTTCAATCCTAAACCTGTTGCTGCTCTAACTTCTTTTATTACTTTAATTTTATTTGCTCCTATATCCTTTAAAATAACATCGAATTCGGTTTTTTCTTCCGCCTGCGCTTCATTTCCGCCCTGTGCTGGTGCTGCAGCAACTTGAGCTGCTACCGGTGCTGATGCGCTTACACCAAATTTATCTTCTAAAGCTTTCACTAAATCTGCTAATTCCAATACTGTTAGGTTTTCAACTTTTTCCATGATTTCATTAACAGTATTATCTGTGGTTTTTGTTGTTTTTTTATCTTCTTTCTTCGCTTTTGTTTCCTTTTCCTTATTTTCCTTTATTTCAGCTTTTACTTCTTCTTTTTTTTCTGGCAATTTTTTCACCTCCTTTCACTTAAAACATAATATTTCATATTTTATATTAATCATTGTCTTCTTCTTTTTGTTTTCTAATCTGATTTAATACATTAACTAGCCCGGATAATGGTGCTTTTAAAACAAATGCAAAAGATGTGATGGGTGAATTCATATTTCCAAGCATTTTAGACAGTAATTCTTCTTTTGTAGGTAAGTTAGCAATTCTGTCCAATTGTTCCTCGAGAAATACCTTACCTTCAACCAAGGCCTTCTTTAGTTTGAAAGTGTTCTTGTTTTTCTGATAGAATTGGTTTAACAATTTTACTACTAAAATTGGTTCGTCCTTAGAAAAAGCTATTGCGGTACAACCAGTTAAATTTTCACTTAATTCTGCTAAGCCAACTTCTTCAGTTGCTCTCTTTATTAAAGTATTTTTATATACTTTATACTTTATTGCTTTTTCTCGAAGGGTATTTCGAACCTGATTAATTTCATCCACATTAAGTCCCTGATAATCCGTTAAAACAATGCCAGCAGACTTTTCAAACTCATCACATAATTCCTGTACAACTAATTTTTTTTCTTCCCTTTTTAGTGGCAACTAAGTCCCTCCTCTCTCTAAATAATAATAAAAAACCTTCCTTAGAAACTAAAAGGAAGGTTTTTGAAAACTTTTATTCCTAAACAGGCTGGTAAACCAATTAAATCTCAGGGAAGATACCTGTAGTCTAAGGATTATTTCTTTTTTATTCTATTCATTTATTTTTTTATATTATATTCCCACTCCTGTTGATACTCTTATTGGATCCAGCTTAATACCCGGCCCCATTGTAGATGATAATGAAATACTGATTATATATTTTCCTTTAGCAGAAGCTGGTTTTGCTTTTACAATTGCACCAAGCAATGCTCTAAAATTATCTATTAATTTATTGTCATCGAAATTAATTTTACCTATCAATGCATGCACTATTCCAAAACGATCTGCTCTATACTCTACCTTACCTTTTTTGACTGAGTCAACTGCTTCTTTTACATCAAAGGTAACAGTACCAACTTTTGGGTTTGGCATTAATCCTCGGGGACCTAATACCCTTCCCAGCTTTCCAACAACTTTCATCATATCAGGAGTCGCAATGGTCGCATCAAAATCAGTCCAACCATTTTGTATCTTTTCTGCTAGTTCTTCTCCCCCAACAAAATCTGCTCCTGCGTTTTCAGCTTCCTTCGCTTTTTCACCCTGGGCAAAAACAATTACCTTGATATCCTTACCGGTACCATGGGGTAAATCAACTGCACCTCTCACCTGTTCTTCCGAATGTCTGGTATTGACACCCAGCCTTATTGCAACATCAACAGACTCATTAAAACTGACCCAGCTCATTTCTTTAACAAGCTTGATAGCTTCTTCAATATTATACAATTTACTTTTTTCATACCTGGATGAAGTCGCAATATATTTTTTTCCGTGTTTTTTTGCCATTGTTTCCTCCTTGTGGTTAGTTGGATTTTATATCCTCCCACTTATTTTACCAATTATAAACTATAGGAATTTCTTTAGGATTTATTTTTTAGTCAGCAAGTCAGCTAAAATTATATTTTATTACTCAACTTCAATCCCCATACTTCTTGCTGTTCCTTCAACAATTTTCATAGCACTTTCTATATTGTTAGCATTCAGATCAGGCATTTTTGTTTCTGCAATTTGCTTTACCTGTTCACGTTTTATTTTTGCTACTTTAGCTTTATTCGGTTCAGAAGAACCTTTCTCGATTTTTGCTGCTTCTTTCAACAAAAAGGATACCGGGGGCTTTTTACAAATAAATTCAAATGATCGGTCTTGATAAACAGTTATAATAACCGGTATTACAGTTCCGATATCCTGTTTAGTTTTTTCATTAAATGCCTTACAAAATTCCATTATGTTCAGCCCATGCTGTCCCAATGCCGGTCCTACTGGTGGAGCAGGGTTTGCTGCCCCGGCGGGAATTTGCAATTTTATATTTGCAATAACTTTTTTAGCCATTTAAACTTACCTCTTCTTGCCTCATTTTTTAAATTTCAAGTATCACTGATTATGATTAAGAATATTCTTTTTCTAGAAATAACTT
This sequence comes from uncultured Atribacterota bacterium, assembly GCA_964636625.1. Lineage (GTDB taxonomy): Bacteria > Atribacterota > Phoenicimicrobiia > Phoenicimicrobiales > Stramentimicrobiaceae > CAZWUL01. The sequence continues at coordinate 15,018 of CAZWUL010000025.1, forward strand.
TTTTCTAATACCTAATTCCTAATAATGTTTTAATACTTTTCTACATCCGTAAATTCTAATTCAACAGATGTTTCTCTACCAAATATTGTTAAAAGTACTTTTAATTTCCCTTTTTGATTATCAATTTCACTTATTTTACCAGTATACCCGGTAAAGGGGCCAGTAATAATATTTACACTTGTTCCAACACTTAGGTCTATTTTTGGTTTAGTTTCACCTTTGCCCATTTGCTTTAAAATATTTTTTATTTCATTTTCCTTTAAAGCAACCGGTTTTCCACCGGAGCCAACAAACCTTGTAACACCTGGAGTATTCCTAACTGCATACCATGATTCATTATTCATCTTCATTTCTACAACAACGTATCCCGGGAATACTTTCTTTTGAACATATCTCTTTTTTCCGGATTTTGTTTCTAAAACCTTTTCAGTGGGAATCAATACCTGGTATATCTGATCTTCCATCCTCATTGATTTCACACGTTGCTCAAGATTTGCTTTTACCTTATTTTCATATCCAGAATATGTATGAACTACATACCATTTCTTTTCCTCAATGGTCCTTATTATAAGTCATCACTCTCCAAATAAAGACAACAATTTTATTAACTTTACTAATAATTTTCATTTGATTATTGTAAAATAACCGCAACTATACGAGAAAAGATAAGGTCAACTATACCTAAAAAGACGGCAACCAAAGCAACGGTAATTATAACTACTATAGTGCTACTTATTAATTGTTTTCTATTAGGCCAGGTAACTTTTCTTAACTCTGCTCTTGCTTCTTTAATAAAATTTATTGCTTTTTGAAATAAATTATTCATTTTTATTGGCACACCTTTTCTTTTGCAATATTCAGGCTCTATTATGAATTTCATTTAGTAAAAAAAATGGCAGGCCCGGCAGGATTTGAACCTGCAACCCCCGGATTTGGAGTCCGGTGCTCTCCCGTTAGAGCTACGGACCTATGCTTTTTAAAACTACTTGGTTTCTTTGTGTTCAGTATGTTTTTTACAAAATTTACAGTACTTTTTTAGTGAAATTCTTCCTGTAGTATTTTTTTTATTTTTATAATTATTATAATTACGATTTTCGCATTCCGAACAAGCTAACACAATTCTTTGTCTCATGCTTTTCTCCTTAATATTTGGAAGAAATTAACGAAATTAAATCTAACATATTTTATCATAACTGTCAAGATATCAACGATATTTATTGAAATCATCTGTAGAGACTATTGCTGAATCTTTTTAATTCTAATTATCGCAATAATTAAGACTGGACAAAAGCCCAGTCTTAATTATTTCTTGTAATCTAATTATTCCTGAAAATTTTTCCCAATTTTTTAATTATTTTCATACTACTCAATTATTTCCGTAACTACACCAGCTGCAATAGTTCTTCCGCCTT
>CAZWUL010000026.1:0-15843 GCA_964636625.1 uncultured Atribacterota bacterium
GTTATCTGGGGAAGCCGGCGTCTTCAGATAATACCTTATCCCAGATGTTTTCCCTGTATCTGGGTAAAACAGAGTTAGTAATTGCTACTTTATTAGCTATGGCTTATAGCTTTTATCTTTTATCCTTTCATTCTGCTTATTTTTTCATTCTCTCAGGTGTTGTTACTTTCCTGATAGTATCTTATTCTATTTCTAAAATGCAGGGCATCTGTGGAGACGTGATTGGTGCAGTCAACGAGCTAACCGAAGTAAGTGTTTTGTTGCTTTTTATTGTATTTACGATATTCTGATTACAATAATAACACTCAATTATATTTTATAATTCCCTTAACTTATCGCGGAAGAAAACCATTCAAACAAAATTCTGCCCAAGCTGTGCTGGTGAATTAAAGAAAAATAGAAACAAATAATAAAAATAATGCGGAGAACAATCAAATCAAGATGAGATTATCCCAAACAAGACCCTAATAGCTATATCGTTTGCTTATAAAAAGAAAGGAAAAATAAAATGGATAAGGCTAGACGAAAAGGTGATTTTTTAACAGAAATAAAATCTCTGGATTCCAAATAATTTTTTCAAACCTTATTCGAATATGCCCCGGAACCTTATTATATCACTGACATGGAAGGCACTTTTATTGACGGAAACAAAGCTGCCCAGAGGATTACCGGGTATCAAAAAGAAGAGCTGGTTGGTAAAAATTTCTTTCAACGAAATATTCCTCCTCCCCATGAAATTTCTAAAGCACAACAGGCACTAGCAATAAACAAACAGGGTTTTGCTACCGGTCCGGATGAATTCACTTTATATCGCAAAGACCAGAAAAAGATAGCAGTGGAGATTTTCACCTATCCAATAAAAATAAAAGACAAGCCTTTGGTACTCGCCATATCCCGGGATATCACCCAACGCAAAAAGGCAGAGGGGTCCTTGAGGAAAAGCGATGAAAGATTTCGGGTAGCATTTAATAATTCCCCCTCAAATAGGGTACAATATTTTAAAATCCATCGATTTTTCCTTCCCCGTAGCTGAGATTATTTTACAGCATCATGAGAGACTTGATGGACCAGGTTATCCTAATCATCTCAAAGAAGATGATATCAAATTTGAGGTAAAAATATTAGGTGTTGCCGATGTGGTAGAGGCCATGTCTTCCCACCGGCCTTATCGTTCGTCTTTAGGCATTGAGGCAGCCCTGGAGGAAATTACCAAAAACAAAGATATACTTTATGATCCGGAAATAGTGGATGTCTGTATAAAACTGTTTCAAGAGAAAGGGTTTAAGTTTGAATAAGTTAAAAGAAAAACTTCAAAAGGAATAAAAGATAAATTTTTTACCGTTTCTGCATTTTTTTACTTTTCTGCTTAATTCCTGCCTGTTAATTTTTTATTATAAGAATTATTAGGTTAGGTTTATTTCAACCTAGCCATTCTACCTGCTTGAGTTTTTAAAATGCATGCGGTAAAATAATTATGAAAGGTTGATTAGTGTTGATTGGTATTATCTTATATTGTTACTGTATGTAAAAGGTAGTTCCCTTTTAGGCAGTAACCAGACTACTATTAAAATAAAATTTTTGGTGAGGCAGTTTTGGGTACGGAAAAAGTAGCTAATAAAATTAATAGAGCTAAAGAAAAAGATTTAGTTTGTGAAAACCATAGTTGTTTTAAATATCTGTTCGATTATTCCCCGGATTTTCAAGCAGTCCTGGATGATGAAGGAAAAATAACCAGAGTAAATCAGGCTTTTAAAAAAATTACCGGAAAAAACAAGAGAGAATTAATAGGAAATTTTATTTATGAATTTATACCTGAATTCAGAAGAATAATAAAAAAAATTAGAAGTCAAAGAATAAAGAAAAAAAGAGTATGGAATATAGAAGTAAAATTAGACAGGCCAAGAAGGGAACCTATTTTTTGCGACTTATTTTTTCTAGCATTTATTAAAAAAGAAGGAGAGAAGATTATTCACCTCAACGGTAGGGATATATCCGAAAGTAGAAGATCCTACCTAGATCTTACAAAAACAGAGGAAAAGCTAGAGAAAGAAGCAAAAAAAAATGCCCAGGCATTAAAAAGTTCCCGATCCAAGGTTAATAAGCTGAAAAAATTATCTATAATCGGACAATCCGTGGTCGATGTAGCCCATGAGATTAAGAATCCCTTAACTACCATAAACTTAATTTCGCAATATTTACAGAGTATATCTGCCGACTATTACCAAACAGAACAATTACAAGCAATGCAAAGAAACCTAAATCGGATAAATAAGATTGTATTCAGCTTGTTACATCTTTTTGAACCCCCTAGCTTTAATTTTATTGATTGCAATATTAATGGAATATTAGAAAGGTTAATTTTTAATTTAGGGATTTCCCTTTCAGAGAATATAAAAATCATTGAGAGATATGATTCAAATATACCCCAGGGCTTGTTTGATTCAGCTTCCCTGGAACAGGTTTTTTTAAATGTAATATTTAATGCTATCCAGGCGATGCCAAAGGGCGGGGAACTTTATATTACGACCAGTTTTGATTCTGTCCGAAATAGAATAATGATAAAATTTGAAGATGCGGGGATAGGCATCCCGGAAGAAAATCTTAAAAAGATATTAAAACCCTATTTCACTACTTTTAAAGGAGGTACTGGTTTAGGTCTTTCTATTTGCCGGAATATCCTAAAGAAACATCAGGGCACTATGTTAATAGATAGCAAGTTAGGGGAAGGGACTATTGTTAGTATTTATCTTCCTATAAAGAAAGAAAAAGAAAAAAACAGGAATCGGGTTAAAAATAATGACTAAGGCTAAGATTTTAATCATTGATGATGAAGTAGATTTATGCCAGAGCCTGCTTCGATTATTAGAAAAAGAAGAATACAAAGTTTTTGTTGCCTATAGTGGTGAAGAAGGTTTGGTAAAGGTTAAAGAAAATTTACCTGATTTAGTTCTTTTGGATTTAAAAATGAGCGGAATAGGCGGAATTGAGACATTAGAGAAAATAATTGCCATGGACAAGGATATTCCAGTCATTATGTTAACTGCCTATCAGACTGTAGAAAGTGCAGTAAAGGCAATGAAGCTTGGAGCGTATGATTATATTAATAAACCTTTTAACATCGAAGAATTGAAGATTGTTATTAAAAAAGCTCTCCGGGAGCGCAATTTATCCCGGGAAGTAATCTCCCTGCGTCACCATATAAGAGAAAAATACAGTTTTCATAATATAATCGGGAAAAGTGATAAAATAAAAGAAGTTCTGTACAAGATTGAAAAAGTTGCTCCTACCAATGCCACGGTCTTGATTAGGGGAGATAGCGGAACCGGGAAAGAGTTAATTGCCAAGACGATTCATCAGCACAGTCCCAGAAGAGATAAGCCATTTATAGCCATTGATTGTACCAGCATGCCGGAAACTCTAATAGAAAGTGAATTATTCGGCCATACCAAGGGAGCCTTTACCGGAGCAGCAGCTAAAAGAATAGGTAAATTTGAATTGGCACAAGGAGGGACATTTTTTTTAGATGAGATTGGAAATTTATCAGTAAATATTCAAGCGAAGTTGCTTAGAGCGCTTCAGGAAAGGGAAATAATCCCTATAGGAGATAATTATCCGGTTAAAATTGATGTAAGGGTGATTATTGCCAGTAATACTAATTTAGAAGAAGGAATAAAACAGGGCAATTTTAGAGAAGACTTATATTACCGGATAAATGTTTTTTCGATTCCCCTTCCTACTTTACAGGAGCGGAAAGAAGACATACCTTTGTTGGTTTTTCATTTTTTAAATCAATTCAATCCAATATTTGGAAAGAAAATTAAGGATATTTCGGAAGAATGTATGAAATTACTGATAGACTATTCCTGGCCAGGCAATATCCGGGAACTACAAAATGTTATCCAGCAGGCCATTATTATGGCTGAAGACATTATATTACCAGAGCATTTACCTGATTTTGTAGCAGAGAACAAAGTTGATGCCAACTTGAACCCTGCTTCTGTGTCGGGTGAAGGGAATAATATTTTTCCCACTGACTTCTCTCTTAAAAATCATATTGACCAGCTTTCCCGAGATGCAGAAAGAAGAATTATTCTGGAAATGTTAAAAAAAACAAATTGGAATAAGGCTGAAGCAGCCAGGTTATTAAAGATGAATTACAAAACCTTATATTTAAAGATTAAAGAATTTAAACTCCGCCCTCCTAAACAGTAGGCGTACAATTCATAGTGTCCTTACCAATTCAGAACATAATATGGTGATCAGACCATATATTTGATAGACCATAAGGGTATGTCAACCATAGTTTAGGGGAATAATTACAAATAAAATTAATTAAAAACGAGGGCTGGAAAAAAATGTTTTAATTATAGGTCTTAACAAAAAGTGCATTTGGAGAGTTCTAAATGCACTTTTTGTTTTATTCAAGGTGGGTTGGCACAATATTTGCTTAAATTATATAGTAGTTAGTAGTAAATATGGAAGTGTTAGGTTTATGAAAACAAAAAAGAAATCAATATGAATAAAAAAAAGATAATTACCAGTTTTCCTATTATTGGAATTGGTGCTTCGGCCGGTGGTCTGGCGGCTTTTGAATCCTTTTTTTCAGCTTTGCCCAATGACATTAATAGTAATATGGCCTTTGTATTGGTACAGCACCTTGCTCCTGACCACAAGAGCATTCTTTCCGAGTTAATCAGGCGCTATACCCAGATGAAGGTTTTCGAAGTTGAAGACGGAATGAAAGTACACCCTAATTGCACTTATATTATCCCGCCTAACCGGGATATGGCTTTGATGAATGGAACATTGCAACTGATAGAGCCTAATTTACCTCGCGGCTTTCGTCTGCCGATTGACTTCTTCTTTCGCTCCCTGGCTCAGGACCAGAGAGAGAAAGCGATTTGTATTATACTTTCGGGCACCGGCAGTGATGGCACATTAGGTGTGCGAGCAATCAAGGGGGAGGGTGGAATGGTTATGGTTCAGAATCCTGCATCCACAGAGTATGACGGTATGCCACGCAGTGCCATTGCCACCGGCTTGGTGGACTATGAACTACCACCAGCTGAGATGCCCGCCCAGCTTATTGCTTATATAAAACATGCCTTCGGCAAGCTTTCCCGAACAGACTACCGTCCATTATCTAATGACGAGAATGCGCTGAAGAAAATTTTTATCATATTGCGCAATCAGACCGGCCATGATTTTTCCCAATACAAGCAAAGCACCATTCACCGACGTATAAAACGGCGAATGGCCATCCAGCAGATCGAGACCATAGAAAAATACGCAAATTATCTACAAAAGATTCCCGTTGAGGCAGATACACTATTTGATGACCTGTTAATCAGTGTAACCAGTTTTTTCCGCGACCCGGAAGCATTTAAGGCAATCGAGGAACAGGTTATACCAAAATTATTTAACAACAAGCCTGCAGGTGCATTAATACGTGTCTGGGTACCTGGTTGTTCCACTGGTGAAGAAGCTTATTCCCTTGCAATTCTCCTACAGGAACATCGCGAAACACTAAAGCAGGGCTATAGGGTGCAGATTTTCTGTACTGATGTTGACAGCAAAGCAATTGTAACAGCTCGTGCCGGTGTTTATCCAGCCAGTATTTCTACTGACATCTCACCTGAGAGGCTGGCTCGCTTTTTTTCAGCAGAGTCTGGCCGAAGTACTTATCGTATCAACAAAACCATCCGTGACATGCTGATTTTTTCTGAGCAGGATTTAACCAGGGACCCGCCTTTTTCCAAAATAGACCTGATCAGTTGCCGCAATCTTCTAATTTATATGAGCGGCGCATTGCAAAAGAAGATTATATCACTCTTTTATTATTCACTGAACCCGGGCGGTTTCCTGTTCCTGGGCACTTCGGAGAGTTTAGGTGAATTTGGTCATTTTTTTACCACATTACATCGAAAGTTAAAGATATATCAGCGCAGGGAGGACATTCAAAACGCACATTACCTGTTCTCAGGACAGTTTTTGTCCTCCACTGTAGTGACAACCGGCAAAAAAAAGGAGAACAACAGAAAACTATCATTACAAGAAATTATCGAAAAGGTGTTACTGAAACAGCTCAACCCGGCTGGAGCACTTGTCAACAATTATGGCGATATTCTCTATCTCTATGGCAGAACCGGTCTGTTCCTTGAGCCGACCCCGGGGGAGACTCGTATCAGTAATATTTTAAAGATGGCTCGCGAAGGATTGCGGTATGACCTGACCAAGGTTTTGCATAAAACCACGACAAGTAAAGAAATAATGCGCAAACCGAACCTGAACATCAAATCTAACGGTAATTTTATTACAGTTAACCTGACTGTTTGCCCGGTACCTATGCCTCCTTCAATCGAGCTCGACAATGGGACAAACCCTTCTGCGATGACAGAAGAAACATTATATTTAGTTATTTTAGAACAAGTACAACCTTTTGATACTCAACAGGCCCAGAAAGGAGCCGCCTCATATATTGGTCAAGAGACAGATAACCTTAATACGACAAAAAAAATCAACCAAAACAGTGATAATGATTCGTTATTAGCCATACTCAAACAGGAGTTACATGCCAAGGAAGAGTATCTGCAGGCAACCAATGAGGAGCTGGAAACCACTAACGAAGAATTAAAATCCTCAAATGAGGAGATGCAGTCGATAAACGAAGAGCTGCAATCGGCTAACGAGGAGCTGGAAACCTCCAAAGAAGAGCTGCAGTCAGTTAATGAGGAGCTGGCCACGATCAACGCTGAGATGCAAACCAAAGCTGATGATCTGTCGCGGGCTAATAATGACATGAACAATCTACTTACTGGTACGGGTATTGGTACCATTTTTGTGGATCTTAAACTGCATATCTTACGATTCACTCCTGCTATCACCCGGATCATCAACCTGATCCAGAGCGATGTGGGTCGGCCTTTGGGGCACATAGCCACCAATCTGGTGGATTATAACCGTATTGTGGAGGATACCCTGGATGTGCTGAATAGCTTAACTCCCAAAGAGGTGGAGGTACGTACTCATGAAGGTATATGGTACAAGATGCGTATTATACCTTATCGTACCCAAGAAAATGTGATTGAGGGTGCTGTGATTAACTTTGTAGATATTACCATGATGAAAAAATCCGAAAATAAACTTCAACTGGCTGCAATCGTCTATGACTCGTATGATGCCATTATCTTAAGGGATTTAAAAGGAAATATTCTGGCTTGGAACCCATCGGCAGTAAGAATGTATGGCTGGAGTGAAACCAAGGCTCTCACTATAAATATCAGTGATTTGATACCGGAGAGTGTCCGCAAGCAAGAGTTGACAGTAGTGCAGAAATTGAGTAGGTCTAAGATTTTAAAGCCCTATCGTACACAGCGGGTTCATAAGGATGGCCGGATTGTAGAGGTTTGGATAACTGCCACTGCAGTAAGAAATGAAACCGGAGAGATATATGCCATTACTACCACTGAACGGGAGATAGTGGATAAAAAAGAATAAGGAAAAGAATGAATACCAACCTAATGCTCAAAGGGGATAAATTATGACTAAAAAAAAGCTTTCTTCAGAAAAACAGGCTAATTTACGCCGGCAGGCAGAGCAGATACTCCAGGGGAAAAACCCCCAGCTGTCAGAAAATCTTGCTCTATTATCATCCGAAGAACAACAGCAGTTACTCCATGAACTACAGGTGCATCAGGTCGAGCTGGAGATACAGAATGAATCACTGCGTCAGACACAGGATAATCTTGAATCCTCTAAATTACGTTATTTTAATCTTTATGATCTTGCTCCGGTAGGCTATTTTACTTTAAACGAAGAAGGTTTAATCCTGGAAGCAAATCTCACCGCAGGCAATCTACTGGGTATGACCACAAGTACTTTGACCAACAAGCCCTTAACCCGCTTTATCTTTCCTGAAGATCAGGACATCTATTATCATCACCGTAAACAGCTTTTTGATACCAATACACCGCAGGTGTGTGAGTTGAGACTGGTAAAAAAAGACAATTCCCTGTTCTGGGTACGGCTGGAGTCAACCAGGGCACAGGATAGTGAGAATGGAAATAACTTAAGCTATACCGTGATAAGTGATATCAGTGAGCGTAAACTGGCAGAAGAAAAGTTGGATAAAAACGAAAAAAAATTCACAACTATCTTGAATATGTCAAGAGAATTCATCCTTCTGACAGATCTAAAAGGAAGAATTCTTACTGCCAATGAGTCGATGGCTCAACATTTGGGAACCAACCTGGAAACACTGCTGCAGGGTTATATTTATGATTTTCTACCACCTGGTGTTGCCCAAAAACGAAAATTACAGTTTAAGCAGGTGATAGAAAGTGGGGAACCGCTTTATTTTGAAGATGGAAACTTAGAAAAGATTTTTTTAAATTCACTTTATCCAATTTTTGATTCAGCAGAAAAAATTATCGGACTGGCACTTATCGGAATGGACATCAGCGAGCGAAAACAAGTAGATATTATCCGTTCTGAAAGAATGGCAATGGCAGGTCAATTAGCAGCAGGAGTTGCACATGAATTTAATAATCTATTGAGTATTATTAACAATAGTGCAGAATATGCAAAGTGCATTACTGGGGATGAGAATGAGCTAAAGAAATACCTGGATCTGATTATTAAAAGCGGCAACAGGGGAGCCCAGGTTGTGAAAAAGCTGCTTACTTTTACCAAAATAATTAAACTTGAAAAAGAGTCAGTTGATTTGAAAGACATAATCGAAGAAGTTATAGAATTAATTAATAAGGATTTGGAGAATTGTTCAATTACAGTGGTAAGGAATTATTCAGATATTCCGGCAACTTTAATAGATGTTGGTCAGATACAGCAGGTTTTTTTAAACCTGATTATCAATGCCAAAAATGCAATGCCTGAAGGCGGGGAGCTAAACATAAAGGTGGAACAGGAAGAACAATATCTAAAAATTCAGTTCCATAATACAGGCAAGACCATAAACAAAGAAGATTTAGATAGATTATTTGCCCCATTCTTTGTGACTAGTGTGCAGAATAAAAATGGAATACCGGGTACAGGTTTGGGTCTGGCTGTTTCATATGGAATCATAAAAGCACATAAAGGGACAATCAAAGCAGAAAGCAAAAATGGTGAAGGAACAACATTTACCATATTATTACCCGTTAAGAGGGATAAAAATATGACAAAAACTCTACCTAAAACGGCAACAGGGTTATTTAATAAGGATAAAAGAAAATTAAAATCAGCTAAGATTTTAATTGTAGAAGATGAAGTTGAGACAGGACAATTATTTAAAAAGGTTTTGGATGAAAAGGGCTATTCTGTAACCGTTGCAGAAAGTGGAGAAAATGCATTTAATTTGTGCAGAAAAACAAAGTTTGATTTGATTTACCTGGATATTGTTTTCTCGGGGATTTGTGGAATTTCTTTATTTAAAAAAATAAGAAAAATTTCTCCAAAAACAAAAATAATATTTTTAACAGGTAAAATAATTGAAATTAAAGTTGCAAGAATGTGTATTGATGAAGGTGCCATAGGTTTTTTGCGAAAACCAATTCCATTAAAAAACCTGGTTAGCTATACTGAAAAAACACTGAAAGAATAAATCAAAATATACTTTTTATCACCCCCCGTATAGAATATAGAATTCATTGTATTTTTATGAATTCAGAATTTAATACAGTAATGCGATTCTATGTTCGATAGACCATAATAGGGCATGATAACCATAGTTGGGGGGGGGGTAAATAAAAATAAAATTATTTCCAAAATAAGGATTAGATAAAAATATTTTTAGGGATATAAGTCTTATAAAAAGGGCATTTAGAGAGATCTAAATGCCCTTTTTATTTTTAAAAAGACAAGTTGGCACAATAGTTGCTATTTATATAGTTACAGGAGGGAATTTATATTCAGGGAAGAAAATACAGAAAAAGAGAGATATAAGGTATCTCCTAAAAGCTGGACTTGCCCAAATCTGTAGTTTGGTGTTATGTATCATGTTTTTGGTAGTGACTGTTCACTGCCAACAAAAATATAAAGGAGGATTTTAAAATGTCAAAAATATTATTTCCAACCAGAAGGAATATATTGAATTATGTGCTGCTTGCCCTAACATTGCTGCTTTGTTTTACGGTAACCACAACCGGATTTGCCCAGACTGCCGTTCAACCAGAAACAGAAAAGATGAAAAGCATTCAGATTATTAACCCCAGCCCGCCTTTTTCTCTTAGATTATGGCTAGCCAAAGAGGGTGCAACAACCTATCAGGCCGGAGAGAGGATCGAGATTCTTTTTCAGGCTTCTCAGGATTCTTTTGTCCGCATATATGGTTATGACAGTGAAGGAAGGGTAAAGATACTTTTCCCGAACCAGTACTCTCAACAGGATTTTGTCAGGGCAGGAGAAACCAGATCTATCGAAGGAATTATCGATCCTGCTTCCAAACCGGGCATCGAATATATTCAGGGATTTGCCATTACCAGGTCGGTATCATTCAACCCGAGAGAAGACGAATTGATTGCCAAGCAGTTTATGCCTGAGGTAAGTACCGATTACCGGAAATACAGCGAAATGATCAGAGGTATTATAGCAACCATACCGAATTCGGCCTGGACTTCAAGTAATCTCTTAAGCTATACGGTAAGACCTATACCCCCACCTCCGACAAATTATGGTAGGGTTATTGCTCATTCCAAGCCAAATGGTGCGGAAGTATACCTGGACAATAACTATATGGGGACAACTCCTATTAACTTAGATCGGATTACTCCCGGACAGCACCGCATCAAGTTTGTTATGGCCGGTTATCAGGAATTCACTGAGAATATCAATGTTTCTCCTTCCCGGACTAGCACCATCTCGGCCAGTTTAGTGCCTATCCCGGAATACGGGACAGGTTCACTCACTATTTACTGTAATGAAGCCGGAGCAAACATCTATCTGGATGGGACCTATAAAGGAAGAACTTCAGGCAGGGATTTAGTGGAAGTAAAGAATATTAAACAGGGCTACTATGAGTTGATGGTGACCAAAGAGGGATATCAGGACTGGGTCAGCACTGTTTTGGTTATTTCCAACCAGACTCAATCCATTTCCACCTATCTGGCGCCTGATGTGAAAGAGGGTTCAATTAGCATTCGCAGCAATGTAAGCGGAGCAAAAGTCTTTGTCAATGGAACTTATATGATAACAACCTCATCTTCTCAAGTCAAAAGCCTGCAGGATATGAAGGAAGGGTTATATGAGATTACCCTGACTAATGACGGGTATCGAACCTGGGTAGAAGAAGTATGGGTTTATGCCGGTGAGACCACTCCCATCGATGTCAGGATGAGTAAGATTACCATGGAGTATTAATAAATACAATTAGAGAAGCGAAAAAGCGGTAAAAGTGAAGCTTCAGGGCTCTAAAAGCATCTCCATAGAGCCCTGAAGTAAAATAGAGAACAATTTATCCTTAAGGATAAAAGAAAGGATAAATCAAATGAAAATAAACACAAAAATAGCCATTGTTTTCATGATAGTGGGGATAGCGTCTTTGGCCTTATCATTGATTCTGGGTGGCATTATTTTTACAGGTGGTTTATTACTGCTGTTGGTATTTGGTAGAAAACAGGAGGATTTCATCACAGGTAAGGCACCGCTGATTCTGCTTGGTTATAGATTTAAATTTGAAAGGAGCTATATCAATTATATTTAATATAAGAAGGAAATTGCCTATGAAATTAAATAAATAAAAGGTAATAAATCTTTAATAATAAAGGAGATATCAAAATGAAAAAAGGAACCTTAGTTTTTATACTTGTTGTACTTTTGACTCTGTCAGCTACCGGTTTTGCTTATGCCCAGTTGACGAATGAAGAAACCAAAATAGAAAGAAGTACTGCAGTATTAGAGGAAATGGCTTCCCGTAAAGACCAGGCGGGCGCATTCAGCCAGCTATTAGCAAAGGCAGAAGGAATTGTCATCTACCCCAAATTGGTAAATATAGGATGGGGTATCGGCATCATGTTTGGAGATGGAATCGTCCTGAGAAAAGACCCCAATACTGGTCAGTGGTATGGTCCGGCATTTATCGAACTAAAAACCGGCTCGGTTGGCCTGCAGGCCGGTATTCAGGAAGTATCTGTGGTACTGCTGTTGATGGACGAGAAGGGTCTGGATGTCTTTAAAAGAACTGATTTTGAAATTGGAGCGGATATCAGTATTGCTCCTGGACCCTTGGGAGACTCTATACAGGCTGATATTGATTTAAATGATTCTATTTATAGCTATTCTTACAGCAAGGGTATCTATGCCGGCTTTACCTTATCCGGTTCAGTTGTTAAGGCGGATAGTAAGGCAAACAGAGATTTCTATGGAGAAAGTATCACCAGTGAAGAAGTTATAAATAACAACCGGGTAAATAACGAATTAGCTTTAGGCCTGGTACGGTTAATAAGAGAGATTAGCCAGTAAGAATAATTAAAAAGTCTATCTAATGAGATAGAAGAAAGGATAAAAAGAATGAAAACAAACACAATTATAGCCATTGTATTAATCATTGTCGGTATCGGCATCTTTGCCTATCAGGGCGTAACTTACACTACCAGAGAGAAAGTTGCTGACATTGGGCCGGTGGAAATAACAGCAGATAAAACTAATACCTTCCCCCTGCCACCAGTTGTTGGCGGTATAGCGCTGGTAGGCGGTATTGTAATGCTGGTCATGCAGAAAAAAAAGACCTGATAATGCTTAGGCACCGGATTATAATTAAGTGCCATATTTAAAAGAAGTTATATAAACATTTTATAAAGGAGGAAATTAGAAATGAAATTAAATAGAAAGACATACTTTGTATTAATGATGTTACTGTTCTTTATCGTTTCTCAGATATTTATTCTTAATAGTATTGCCCAGCAGCTACGGATTTCCAGTAATGCTCAACCGCAGGCAGTAGAATATCTGCAAAGGGCAGTAAATAAGATGGAAGAAGCTCTTGCTACCTATCAGGGGGCTAATTATCCAGGTAGAAAATTATGGGCTGAAGCTATTGATTATGCCCAAATATCTATCGATATTGAACCCAATTTTATTGAAGCCCATTATTACCTGGCAATGATGTATCAACATACCGGCTGGTTTTACCGAGAAGCAGTGCAATGGGAAAGATATCTGGAGCTAGTCCAGCAGATGGATATGGCTTCAGCCTCTCCTGAGGCTAAACAGAATTTAGCCCATGCCTATTACCGTTTGGGTTCTAATTACTATCAGAAGGGGGATATTAATAAGTCTTTTAACTACTTTTTAAAGTCGACTGAAGAATATCCTGATTCAATCGAATCCAATTACTGGCTTGCTCGGGTCTACTATGAAACTGGAGACTACAATCAGGCTGCCCATTATTACCAGCAAGTGCTGAATCTGCAGCCCGGCAACGAAGAAGCCAGATATTGGCTAAGACAGTCACAGCTGAGGCTTGGAGGAAATTAGCAAACAAAAGGGTCTTTTGGTCTCGATTGTTTGAAGTATTTTAAATTTTTAAAAGATTAAAAAGAAAGAAGGAATTAAATATGAAAAGTATACTTTTAAAGAAATTTTTCCTGTCACTCTTGATTATTTCTATCCTGTCTATTGGATTAACGGGTTGTTTGGATATTACAGTTCCGTCAACAAAAGCAACTGTAAAATTAATCGTTTCGGGAGATTATACCTATAATTTGTACATGGATGGTGATAAAGTTTTTTCTGATAAACCAAAGGGAACCTATACTTTAACTAACGTTTCTATCGGAGAACACACCTTCGAAGCGATTGATGTATGGGGAGCAAGTTGGGGGTATGACAGCGAAACAAAATACATCTCGGCAGGAACGAACAATGTTTATCTATATCCACCATATACACCATAATGTTAGAAATAAACTATTTAATTGAGATGTAAATCAACTGAAATAGTAAGAGCAGATTTCTTAAGTCTGCTCTTACTTCCAGGAAGCTTACTTTTTTACAAATTAAAATAATTTATGAAGAAAGAAGGTAAAAATATGAAAACACAGGCGCCAAAATCAATTACCTGGCTGATATCTGTTATTGTGGCAGCTTTAGGAGTACTTCTATATCTTAGGATTATTTTAATACCCGTGCTTGCACCTTACAGTTTCTGGCTTGTTGCAGGGGCTTTTACATTACTTGCACTGGGGAATATACTGAAAAACCTTTAATTAGAAGCAATATTTTTTAGATATCCAAATAAAGGAGGATACCATAATGGATAGAAAAGCTTTTATTGACAATCTGGATGCTCAACTCAAACAGTGGGATGGTGAGATTGAAAAGATGGAGAAATCTATAATTAAAGAAACAGAAGAAGACCCCAGGGAAGTGTACAATAAAAAATTTGAAGAATTTCGAAACAAAAAAGAAGAAGCGCAAAAAAAATTAGAGGAACTGAAAAAAGCTGATGACGACAGTGCCTGGGATGACTTGAAATCAGGGGTTGAAAAAACATTTGACAATATCAAAAATACTTTTAACTCTGTTATGTCTAAGTTTAAGTAAATTAAACAAATCAGACACTAACTACTAGAATTGTAGTATAAATTTTAAAAAAATTAAAAAGAAAGAAGGATTAAAAAAATGAAAAGATTGCTTTTAAAGAAATTATTTTTGTCAGTCTTGATTATTTCTATCCTGTCTATCGGATTAATGGGTTGTTTGGATATTACAATTCCGGAAACTGAAACAGAAACAGGGACTATACAGATAGTGGTTTCGGGAACTAATTCTTACAATCTGACCATGGACGGGGTAACCCGATTCTCAAACAAACAACCGGGTACTTACACCTTGACAAAGGTTCCGGTTGGAAACCATACCTTTGAGGCTATAGATGTGCGTGGCTCCAGTTATGGATATGAAAGTGTAACACAAAATATCTCTACAGGTACAAATTATGTTTATCTGGAACCACAATCTATACCAACAACCGGGACAGTATATATTGTACTTTCCGGTGATGAAAAATATAATTTGAAGATGGATGGAATAACTTACTTCTCCAATAGGCCGGCTGCCACCTATACCTTGATAAATGTTCCAGTTGGAAACCATACTTTTGAAGCAATTGACATCTGGGGCTCTTCCTGGGGATATGATAGTGAAACGAAATACATTTCTGCAGGTTCAAACTATGTTTATCTAAGTCCGTAAGATACTATGAAAATATACTAATTATGCGGACATGCTAAAACAATAAAAGCAGACTTCTTAAGTCTGCTTTTATTGTTTTAGCATGATGTGCCATAAATATTATCACTATGTTTGTCTCAATTATTGTTTTAATTTATTGTTTGGGAAACTACAAGAACTAAGCTCTACCGGTAATAAAGAAAATAACTGCCATGATTATAAAAATAAAAAACAGTATTTTAGCTATCTGCATGGCTGAACCGGCAATATTTGTAAATCCTAACAATCCTGCCACAATTGCCACTACAAAAAGAATAATCGCCCAATTTAACATAGGCTCCTCCTTTCTCATGACATGCTTTCTAATATAAACTCCATTAGATTTTTTACTATTTTAGCAATTTTACCTAATTTTTAACAGACCATGGTTAATATCTTTAAAATTAGTATAGTCAAATCAATCTCTTTACAGGCTGGCTTCATACCTCATTTTGATACCACCGGTTCATTTTTATCTGTTTCTTCCCACTTGGAGAGGATGATTGGCAAGATATGGTCAAAGTTAACTAATATGAACCCATCTGAGGATTCTATTATTAATTTTAAATAGTCTTTACATTATCACCTGGGGTATGGCCAGTTCAGGGTGTTGAATAATATGAGCTTTACTTCTATAAA
>CAZWUL010000027.1:0-13608 GCA_964636625.1 uncultured Atribacterota bacterium
AAGAATAACGGAGATAAATAGAGAAAAACTTTCAAAGAAAGAGATAGGAGGTGATTCTATAGATTAAAGTTAATCGATACTTTAAATTTCTGATTTTCTGAATTATTTTTATAAAAATTATTGGAGGATTTCGAAATGAAAAGATCAATTAAAATAATAGGTTTTGTATTGTTATTAATTTTGGCTATGTTTTTACTGACTGGTTGTTGGGAAGAATTTATTGAAGGGAAAATTACCGGTGGCGGGTGGTTCATGGATGAAGTAGATGAAGTTGATACGAAATGTACATTTGGATTTAATGCCCATGGTTTGCTGATAGAAGAGGGTAGTAGTTGTTGTGATCCTGATACTTATGATTTCAAAGGAGAGTTTCAATTTAATGACCATGCCGGAACTAAAATTCACGCTGATGTAACCGGACTTCTTGCGGTGTATGAATGGTTTGAATTTGCTGAATACAAGTTTACCGGTGAGACAAAAGAGAAAAAGGATGAACCAAAATCTCTTGAGGTAATAGTTTCTGAAGATGGAAGTTATGTTGAGATAATTTATGACGGAAATACATGGGAAGGTGAACTTCAGGGCGGCAACATAACTATTCACTAAATCTTGACGAAGACAGTTTTTGTCAGTTTTGAATTTAGATTAAAATGATACAAATAGCATTTTTAGACACTTGAAGTCGTTTGGAAATTGGGAGTAGGTTAATAATAAAAATAATCTGCTCCCAATTTTTTGTTTGATTTTTTTCAAATAAATATTCCTTATATAAATTTTCTAGTGGTAATTTTGAACTGAGAATGATTTTTCTTTAATATATAGTTGCACCGTTTAAGCTTATTTTGTAGTATTTATAAGCAATAATAAATAAAAAGGGTGTTAAAAATGAATTATTTCACAATACATCATCTATAATCTATAAGATTTTACAAGAATTGTTATCTATCAAATGACTCCTTTTTAAAATAAATGTTATTATGCTAATCAAAAAAATATATCGACAATCCCAAAAAAGTGGTATAATTATAGCAAGAAATATCTTTGGGTAATAAAAAACGCATTCCCTAAAACGTACCAGAAAAATATCAATTTATTCGCACCACATTCGCACTACAGAAGTGAAAACAAAGCTTTTAATTAATATGTTTAATGAAGTTTTCAACTCTCTGTTTTTTGATTTTTAAACGTGATACTCAATGATCACGACGCAATACTATTTAATAGGAGGTTTTGCTATAGAGTGTAAAGCTCTAAGCTGAGAAAGGTTAACCATCGGTAACGATGGGACGCAAAGTTACGGGTCCTAATTTTCCATCTCCTCATTTATAGGATTGCCGGACTACCTGCTTACTGCCCCGAATAATTTAATTATTCAGCGCCACAATTGTAACACAATCATACTCATGAATATATCTAAAAACAATTTATTGAAATATTACAAAAAAGGTTGGTATTCTATATAGATAAGAATAATTACTACATAGTAGTAACATTTTAATAAATTATTGCAGTGAAGAATTAAAGAGCAGAACAGATGCAGCATATATTAAAAGGTAAAGTACTTTTTCGTATCTTATAAAATTCTTGGAAAAGGAAGGTGGTGCCAGACATCCAGAAAGGTTGAAAAAGGCAAACTATCCGAAAGGATAGGACGCAAAGTTATGGGTCTAAAATATTGTATGTTGTTATTGAAAATACTTTTTTACAATTGTGAACCCAATTTTTTTATATGGGAACACTAATTTTAGTAATTGCGAATTGTTTCTCTTTACTTACTGTTGCGAACACTATTTTTTATTTGTCATTGCGAGGAGCGAAGCGACGAAGCAATCTCAGTTAACATACAATATGATGACTGCCAGACTTCCAAACTTTTAATATTAAAGAAATTTCTAAAAATGATTTTTTGGTTCTGAATTTTAATATTTAAAAAGAAAGGAAGTTTTTTATTATGAAAAAAGTATTGTTTTTAATGACAGGTATTTTAGTATTAGGACTGGTCTTTGCCGGTTGTAGCACATTAACTAATATTACTACACCGGGCACTACCCAGGAAGGATTTACTTATTTGGCCAAAGGTGGTCCGACCGAAGATGACGCAGATTCTTATCCTCTATATGCCGGCCAGGATGAACTAGTAGGAGAAGTGTTGGTCTGGGATGACGGAGAAAATCTTTATGTGAAGTATGTAGTTGATTCTCCATGGCTCTTGTATGAAACCCATCTTGCAATTGGCACTTCTTTAGATGATATTCCTACCAACAATGCAGGCAACCCGAAAGTAGGAAATTTCCCATATGGAGATGATGAGTTGGATGGAGAATCTTCCTACCAGGAATGTATTCCTCTTGAGGACATATTAGGAGAGAATGATCCTTGTGGACAGGAGCTGGTTATTGCTGCCCATGCAGTGGTTAAAAAGGTAATTGGCTCAGGTTCATCTGTTGAAGAAACTTTGTATCTAACGGATAGCGGTGTAGCTGGAGATGGTGCTAAACTTTACCAAGTTGAGATCATAGGAGGAGCTGCAAATTTAACACTACTATATACGCTGCCTAATCCAAATTTTGATCAAGTAGATGCGATAGCCTGTACACCTGATGGCACTACAATCTATGTAATTGATAAAAACATAAGACCAAGGCAATTCGGCAAGTATGAAGTTTTATCAGGTGATTTCCATGAACTTGGTGGAATTGTTATAGGACCTGATACTGGCAATGTTGTGGCAGCTGCCTTTTCACCTGATGGAAAACTTTATGTATATCACAATGGTGATGAATCCCTTTACGAAGTAGACATAGATTTAATAACTGCTGCGAAAATTAAAACTGTTGATGTTGTTGGTGTTACGGATATAGTGTTTGATTTTGAAGGAAAGCTTTATCTTAATTCACCTGATGCAGGTTTATGGAAAATGGAAGATCTTTCTAGTAATGCAGTTAAGCTAGGTGATGCTATACCTGGAACTTACATTACGGGGCTAGCTATCAGAGAGGGAGGAATAGGTTCTCTGGTCGGGTCAGATCGATATAACAGTGCAATTGTTGAAATAAGTAAGGTTGATGGAAGTTTAATAGCATCTTATACAACTGATATCACTTATAGTGGTGGAGGAGACATGACTGTTGGAGCGCTTGGAGAACCGGTTTATTTTTATTGTGAAGAAACTGCCTGGGGTGCTGTATGTGAAGGAGAAACAAGATTTGTCGACCGAGGCAACTGGGCAACTTACTTTAATTATATAATCGAATGCTCGTCATTATGTATACCGGGAAGTCTGTGGATAATAGGTGATAAGGAAGTTGATCAAATGGATAATCCTGCGGATGAATTTAATTACCCCGGTGCTCCTCTAAGCTTGATAGAGCCAGCTTATGATGATCCATTTGTTGTAGGGACTAGCCTTATTAGTGATTTCCCATGGAATTCGAATTGGGACAGAGGATATGCAGTTGATTTTGATGTAGATTTTTACTATTCAGGCCCAGAAGCCAAAGCCAAATTGACCATTTCATGGAGTCCAGGTAAATCTGATGAGGAGCAGAAAGAAGTATTTTTGGATGGTATCAGTATAGGTCTTACTCCAGTAAGAAATGGAGTCGGTGTACCTGGTTGGTATGAAGGAAACAAAGTATTCCAAGATACCTTTGACATTGATAACCTGACTGAAGGAAATCATACTTTGACATTTAAGCATTATCTTGGAGATGGAACACTTTGGGATTATGTTGAATTAGAAAGAGTATGTGAATGATTTTTTCTGGGACGATTCTTTGTTTCACCCGTATCACACAGGGGACGGTTCTCTGTATCAAAGAATGAGCTGAGAATTGTTTCTAACAATGTGAGTTAACTTAAAAATGGGGATGGGCTTTCAAAGAGAGCCTGTTCCCATTTTTCGTTTGCAGTTTACTGCTCTTTGTTTTTTAGTCTTAAAATCAATAGTTGCAAGAATAATTGAATGAGATTGCTTCTGTCGTTTCTCTCCATCGCAATGACAGAAAATAAAGATAATGGCAATGACAAAAAAGTATCGAGTAGGTTGTATCGAGCATCGAGTTAAAATGCAATAACTTATGCAAAAATACAAAGACAGTTTGCGTAATGACAAAGTAAATATAACGACCCACGGGGCAGTCCTTTGACACGGTTAATTAAGAGCAATGGAATAAGGAAATTGTAATCTTTTTCCTGTTCCGTTTTGGGAGTCTAGGGCAGACACAAGGTCTGCCCCTACAGGATATTACATGCTTCCTTTCGTTATATTTTTATTGCAAATATTCCTTCTTTTAGTCTTTCTCTAAAAACTATAAACCATAAACTAAAAACCATTCTGCCTCCAATTATTGCCCACATAAGTGAATGAGATTGCTTCAGTCGATTCTCTCCATCGCAATGACAGAAAAATAAAGAGACTGGCAGTAACAGAAAGCTTTCTTTTATATTTTGTCATTGAAGATTTTATCTTTGAACTTTTTTCTGAAATGATATAGGGGACGGTTCTCTGTATCAAAGAATGAGCTGAGAATTGTTTCTGCGAGTGTGAGTTGATTTTAAAAATGGAGATAGGTTTTTCGAGAAAAATCTATCTCCATTTTCTTTTGCAGCTTAAAGTTCTTTGTTTTTTAGTCTTAAAATCAATAGTTGCAAGAATAATTGAATGAGATTGCTTCTGTCGTTTCTCTCCATCGCAATGACAGAAAATAAAGATAATGGCAATGACAAAAAAGTATCGAGTAGGTTGTATCGAGCATCGAGTTAAAATGCAATAACTTATGCAAAAATACAAAGACAGTTTGCGTAATGACAAAGTAAATATAACGACCCACGGGGCAGTCCTTTGACACGGTTAATTAAGAGCAATGGAACAGATAAATGGCAACATTCACCTTTTCCATTTTATTATCAGGTTGCATTGAATGATTTAAATATTATTTTTTGCTTTTCTTGTTGAAAATCGGGGATAGGTCCCAAAAAAGCGGGATCTGTCCCTTTTTGGGAGTCTTCGGGCAGACACAAGGTCTGCCCCTACAGGATATTACATGCTTCCTTTCGTTATTTCGTAGTTACAGATATTTCTTCTTCGAGCCTTTCTCTAAAAACTATAAACCATAAACTAAAAACTTTTTTCTAGCAATTATTCCCCGCAATTTTTAATTCTTATTTTCAAAGTCTTCTTTGATTCTTTTTGTATAAGTTGTTAGTAAGTGCTAAAATATTAATGATTAGATAGTTTGATAGATTGTGAAAGGGGTTTTAGATTTATATTTATATATTTCATAAGTACCCTATTACAGATATGAGGTGAGATTAATGCAACAGTTAAAAATAATTGTAGAAAAACATTCTGAGGGATATGTAGCTTATCCTTTGGGTTTAAAAGGTATAGTAGTCGGTGAGGGCAGTACCTATGAAGAAGCACTGGCGGATGTAAAATCAGCGATTAAATTTCACATAGAAAGTTTTGGAAAAGAGGTATTCGATACAGATAAAATTAAGGAAACCTTTATTGCTGAAATAGCATTGTAATGAAATTTCCAAGAGATGCTTCTAAAAGAAAGGTTATAAAAACGCTAGAAAACCTTGGATTCAAGATAGTTAGAATAGGATCCCATATCTCAATGATGAGAGAAAATCAAGATGGCACTAAAACTCCTTTAACTATGCCGAACCATGAGAAAATCAAAGGTTCAACACTGAGGGTTCTTTGCAGGCAATCCAGTATTAAGAGGGATGAATTTTTAGAATTATATAAAAAAGCGTGATTAGGATTGAAAATCGGGGACAGGACCCACAAAGGCGGGCTCTGTCCCCGATTTTAGTTTGCAGTTTATAGTTTTCTGTTTTTAGTTTTAAAGTCAATATTTGCAACCATAAGTGAATAAAAATATATTAAGCCAATTCAGTTTATAATAACAAAAATATCTATTGCAATTTGGTCATTATAAGTATTTCTCCTTTGAATCTTTTGCTGAAAACTGATAACTGTAAACCCTTTCCTATCAATTATTGCCCGCATAATTGTATGAGATTGCTTCAGTCGATTCTCTCCATCGCAATGACAGAAAAATAAAGAGACTGGCAGTAACAGAAAGCTTTCTTTTATATTTTGTCATTGAAGATTTTATCTTTGAACTTTTTTCTGAAAACTGAAAACCTCTCACCATCAATTGATGCCTGTTCCTTCTTTTCTACCCGCAGGGAATTTTATTTAGGGAAAGTATATTTTATGTTATAATTTAAAAAAGTTCTTAACAATTGTCAAATAATCTCAGATTAAAAGAATGAAATTCAATGAAGAAGGTTTGGAAAACAATGCCTTATTATCTGAAAACAAAGGAAAAGATGGTTCAGTTATTAACAGATTATTTTAAAAAGAAATCATCGGTCTACCATATTGAAATGGTTTTTCTTTATGGTTCCTGGGCTATAGGCTATCCTCGCCAGGATTCTGATATTGATTTAGCTATATTATTTTCCTTCCACATCAAAAATGAAGATTCTTTATTTGAATTAATGAATAGTATTTCTTATGAGTTAAGTATAGAACTAAGTAAAGAAGTTAATATTATTCCTCTCAAAGAAGATTTTCCTCATCCCATGCTTTATTATAATGCAATAATATTAGGGATACCATTATATATTAACAATAGGGAAAGTCTTACCAAAATAAAATTGGAAGCGATTAAACAGATGGAAGATTTCAAGATTTTTGGGATCCCCTGGCAACAGGAAGTAGCAAGAAACATTTTAAAGGAGATTAGTCATGCCTGAATTTAATTATGCTAAAGGAAGAATTAATGACTCCTTGCAATTTATTGCTACTGAAATAAAAGAATTTGAGGACGATTATATTTTCATAGGTTGGAAAGAATATAAAGAAAATCGTAAACTACAAAAATTAATGGATCGAACAGTGGAAAATATATTCACAGCCTTAATCGAAATCTGTGGCACTATTCTAACAAGACAAGGTATTTCTGTTGAAAGCTATGCACAGGTTTTAAGTGAATGTTCTAAAAAATTAGGATTTTCCGAGGAAGAACAGAAGGTGATGGCCAAAATGGCCATACAAAGAAATAGATTAGCCCACAGATATCTGAACTTTAGGTGGCAATCTATCAATATGTTTTTAAAAAATAAAAACCTTATATTAAGATTATTAAAAAAAGTTTCAGAATTATCAGAAGCGTAAACGAACTATAGGGCAGGCCTTAGACATGATTAATTAAGAGCAAAGAACAAACCAGATGGCAGTCCTTTGACACGGTTAATTAAGAGCAATGGAATAGGTAGAAGTAAATATTTCCCGTTCCATCTTTTTATCAGGTGGCATTGAATGATTTAAATATTATTTTTTGCTTTTCTTTTTGAAAATCGGGGACAGGACCCACAAAAGCGAAATCTGTCCCCTTTTGGGAATCTTCGGGCAGACACAAGGTCTGCCCCTACAGGATATTACATGCTTCCTTTCATTATTTCGTCATTACAGATATTTCTTCTTTGAGTTTTTTCTAAAAACAAAAAACCATAAACTAAAAACCTTTTTGTTACATAAGCATGTAAAGTACTTGCATCTACATACATTATATGCTACTATTTTTAAAAAGAAAGTTTGAATATAACGTTAAAGAAGGTGTTTGGTATGGATAGCAATAAAAAAGTCAATGTAACTTTCAGAATGGAACAAGAACTGAGAGAAGTTATTGAGTGCATTGCCAAAGAAGAGAGTCGCAGTTTTAGCAATCAGCTCAATGTTGCATTGGAGGAATGGCTCAGCATTAAAAATGAGCTTCATCCCCAGTTTCTAGAGGATATCCGGGATTCATTGGAATCCGGGCAACCTGAACCAGCTTGGAAAGGATAATATCTTCTAATGGGTTGTTCCTATAAACAAAGCGCTTACCCGAAATATAATCGCATTAAAAAGAAATTTCCTCTCCTTTTCAGGAAAAAGTTAAACAATATAGA
This sequence comes from uncultured Atribacterota bacterium, assembly GCA_964636625.1. GTDB lineage: Bacteria > Atribacterota > Phoenicimicrobiia > Phoenicimicrobiales > Stramentimicrobiaceae > CAZWUL01. Next base: position 7,975 of record CAZWUL010000027.1, read on the forward strand.
AGATAATATAGCAAGAAATCCTTTAATTGGAGAAGAAAAGAAGATTGATATAAAAGGAATCCGTGTCCATAAGTTTAAGTTACTTGATCAGCAAATATTGTTAGCTTATCAAGTTGATGAAGATAAGAAAGAAGTAATTTTTGTAGCTGTTGGCGGACACGAAAATTTTTATCGGGACTTAAAAAGGTATTTGAAATAACGATCCAGATGGCAGTCCTTCAACACGGTTAATTAAGAGCAATGGAATAGGTAGAAGTAAATATTTCCCGTTCCATCTTTTTATCAGGTGGCATTGAATGATTTAAATATTATTTTTTGCTTTTCTTTTTGAAAATCGGGGACAGGCCCCAAAAAAAATAGGGATCTGTCCCTATTTTTGTTTACAGTTTTCTTTTTTTAGTTTTAAAATCAATTATTGTTGGAATCAGTGAATAAAATTTCTTGGTTCTTTCGTCTCTTATCTGATTTTGGTCTTTTTCTGAAAACTGTAAATTGTGAACTGAAAACCATCATACCAACAATTATTCCCGCTTAGAAGAATGAGATTGCTTCGTCGCTTCGCTCCTCGCAATGACAAAACAAAAATTACTCGCAATGACAGAAAATAAAGAAATGACAAAAAATAAAGATACTGACAATGACAGTAAATTTTCTTCGTTGTTCTATCATTGCAAATATTTCTTCTTCGAGTTTTTTCTAAAAACAAAAAACCATAAACTAAATATTATCCAAATATTTCTTTATTTAGTTTTTATATATGATAAAATTAAAGTAAATAAAATATAAGTTTAGACTTTTTATTAGAATAAAAAACTTTATTGATACGTTAGATTATTAAGATACACTTTAGTATGCTGGGGGGAGGTTCAAATTATGAAAACAATATCTTATCAGAAAAAAATATTAGACGAAGTTAAAGATTTACCTGAAGAACAAATACCCAATCTTCTAAAGATAATTCGTATATTCAAGGATTCTCTTAAGAAGCAAAAAAACGAATTTGAAGAGTTAAAAAAGGAATTTAAGGAATGGGATAAATTAAGTGATGAAGCAATTGACAATTTTGAAAGGACAATATAGTGAAGATTGGTGATGTGTATCTTGTTGAGATCCCTGGTATTGGTGGGCATGAACAAGCAGGCTATAGACCTGCTATAATTATTCAATCAGAATATAGGTTAGAAGAAATGCCCACGGTGCTGATTATTCCCCTGACATCAAAAACAAAAGCCACTGCTTTCCCTTTTACCCTACTAATAAAACCTGATCAATCAAATAATTTAACATCAGCATCTGTTGCACTAGTCTTTCAATTGAGGGCAATTGATAAAAGACGTTTGAAACAGAAGTTTGGTTACTTAAAAAATAGTGAAGTTAGAAAAATAAAACAGCTTATTAAAAAAATGATTTTATTGGATTGAGAATAAAGAAATAGTAAATAAAAATCGGGGACAGGCCCTAAAAAATAAGTATCTGTCCCAGGTTTAGTTTACAGTTTTCTGTTTTTAGTTTTAAAATCAATCATTGTTGGAATCAGTGAATAAAATTTCTTTCGTTTCTTATCTGATTTTGGTCTTTTCCTGAAAAATGTAAACCGTGAACTGAAAACCATCATACCACCAATTATTTCCCGCATAACTGTATGAGATTGCTTCAATCGATTCTCTCCATCGCAATGACAGGGAAATAAAGATATCATCAATAACAAAAAACTTTCTTGTTTATTTTGTTATTATCAATATTTCTTCTTCGAGTCTTTCTCTAAAAACTATAAACCATAAACAAAAAACCATTCTTCCTCCAATTATTGCCTGCATAGGTGGATGAGATTGCTTCTGTCACTCTGTTCCATCGCAATGACAGAAAATAATAATATCATCAATAACAGAAGACTTTCTTTGTTATTATATCACTGCCAATATTCCTTCTGAGGTTCACTTTCGAAAAATAAAAAATGGGGGCAATCTTTATAGTTAGAAATCATCCCCATCTTTGTTTTTTGGCTTATTAAACTGAAAACAAAAAACTATAAACTAAAAACTTTTTATTATTTTACAACAAATGATATTTTAACATTAACACGATATCTGACAATCTCGTCATTCTCTACAATTGCCTTGAATTCTTTTACATATATAGATTTGATATTGTGAACTGTCTTTTTTGCTTCTTCAAATGCTACTTTAGTGGCATCTTCCCAACTCTTTTCTGATTCTGCTAAAATCTCAATAACTTTTACTACTGGCATTTTTAAAACCCCCTTTTTTATATTAATTTTTAAAGATTCAGTAAAAAAGAGCAGCAATTTATTGATATAGAAATATTTATTATATTATATCACAGTACTACCTATCACAAGGATAGTCTTTTTAAATCAAAAGATAATCCTATAAGTTAGACAAAACCCAGGTTATATTATAAGATATAATATTACATTAACTGATAATAAAATAATAAAAATAAGAGATTATCTCTTTATAAACTTAGATTTCAAGATATTTTTATAATAATAAGCTTTAATTTAGTTTAAAAGATAATTAACCAGTAAGGACGAATGTTAGAATAGATTAATTAAATTTAGTAAATTAGCTAAAAGGTAAATTAAGGAATGGAAAAAAGAAAAAATCAAGCAGGTATCGAAGGAAAAATTTATTATGGGTATATAGTGGTAGCAATCAGCTTCTTTATCATAACCATAATGACGGGGACAATATATTCTTATGGAGTTTTCTTTGAACCTTTGCGAGATGATTTTGGTTGGACCAATGCACAAACATCAGGCGCATATTCACTTTATATGATAATCCATGGTTTGTTTTATATTGTCACCGGCAGGATTAATGACCGATTTGGCCCCAAAATTATTATGACAGTGTGTGGACTTTTTTTAGGGGTGGGATATTTATTAATGTCACAGGTTAATAATATCTGGCAATTATACCTGAATTATGGACTAATAATTGCCCTAGGTATGAGTGGAGGTTATGTTCCCTTAGTATCGACAGTTTCCAGGTGGTTTGTTAAAAAAAGGAGTATGATGACTGGTATTTGTGTTGCCGGAGTAGGTGCAGGGACAATGGTAATTCCTCCAATAGCTAACTGGCTAATATCTAACTATAATTGGCGTACCTCATTTATAGTGATAGGAGTTGTGTCGTTATCTTTCATTGTCCTGGGTTCTCAATTTTTAAAGAGTAATCCGGCTGAAATAGGAATAAGGATAGAAGGGAAAGTAGATGAAACAATAAATACAAATAAAAACCCACAAGGCAGTGGTTTCACTATCTATCAATCGATTCATACTATCCAGTTCTGGTTACTTTTCTTAATTTTTTTCTGTTTTGGCTTCTATATTCAAACTATAATGGTCCATATTGTTACCTATGCCAAGAATTATGAGCAAATATTGACTAATCCTGCATTTATAATGACTATTATTGGTGCGTTAAGCATTATTGGCAGGGTATTAATAGGGGTTAGCGGCGACAAGATTGGCAATAAATTAGCTGCTGTTATTTGCTTTGCTTTGATGTTTGTTGCAGCAATTTTGCTGGTTATATTAAAGAAAGCATGGATTTTTTATATTTTCGGGGCAATTTTTGGATTTGCTTACGGGGGGCTGGTATCCTTGCAATCTCCTTTAATTGCTGATTTATTTGGTTTGTCTTCCCATGGTTCTATTTTTGGAATTATTACTTTCGCGATAACAATAGGAGGTGGTGTTGGTCCTGCTTTTGCCGGCTACATGTTGGATTTAACAAATAGTTACCGTATACCTTTTCTTAGTCTTACCATTATAAGCGCGATAAACTTTGGTCTTATATTTTTGTTGAAAGCTACCAGTTATCAGGAATTAGAAAAAAATTAATATAGAATCCATCTCTTTTAAGGAAAAATAAATTATATAGAAGACATGACGGCAATCAAACTTCAATTGGGAGAAGGTTGGGAGAAGAACAGGATGTTGATTTCAAAAGAATTCATATCAATAAATATAGATTTCTTACCAGAAAATATTATTAGCTTATCAAGTTAGTGAAGAGAAGAAAGAAGTAATTTTTGTAGTTGTTGGAGGGCAAGAAAATTTTTATCGGGACTTAAAACATTATTTAAAGTAACTGATAAATAAAAATAGGGACAGGTCTGAAAAAACAGGATTTGCCCCCGATTGGGAGTCTAGGGCAGACACAAGGTCTGCCCCTACAGGATATTACATGCTTCCTTTCGTTATTTAGTAGTTACAGATATTTCTTCTTTGAGCCTTTCTCTAAAAACTAGAAACCATAAACCAAAAACTTTATTTTATTACCGATACCCTTTTTTCATATCATCCCCCTCACCCTGACCCTCTTCCTCCGTGGGGAGAGGGAGATTTTGGTTATCCACCGAGGGGAGAGGGAAGTATAAGAAAACATAATTCTATAATAATTAATAAGGTGTCTTTTAGGAGAGGTTGTGAGTGGATTTTTAACACAGTACCTAAAAAGTGCTTGACAAAGTCATAGTGTTCGCAAAAACAGTGGGAGAAGTATTAACTCCTGTGCAGTTTATTGTTTTGGACTTAATACGATATACTACATACTATATACTATTTTTAGTATAATAATTACAATTAATTAGTGGGAGAGAATAATATGAAATATGATTTTGACTTGATTTGTATAGGATTGGGGCCAGCCGGAATGGCGGTTTCTGCCATGGGTGCAGAAATGGGCTTGAAGGTATGTGGTATTGAAAAGAACAAAATTGGTGGGGAATGCATGAATGTGGGTTGTATTCCCAGCAAGTCACTGCTCAGGATTGCCAAATATCGGCATTCTTTTATTAAATTACAGCAAATGGGTTTGGAAGAAGGTTCAATAGCTGGTGTAAAAAGCCCCTTTGAGAAAATAAATGAATATCTGGAATATATTGCGGAAGAAAAGAATATGAAAATGTTTGATAAGGTAACCCTTATTTTGGATGAAGGGGAAGCGAGTTTTGTAGATTCAAATACTATACAAGTTGGAAACAGAACTATTACTGCACGAAGAATATTTATTGCTGCTGGCGCTGAACCGATGATTCCTCCCATTAAAGGTCTAGGAGATATTGATATCCTTACCAACCAGAACGTTTTTAATTTAACTGAATTTCCGGAAAGCATGACCATTATCGGTGGTGGGGCGATTGGTTGTGAGATGGCACAAGCATTCAGCCGATTAGGGACTCAATGCACCATTGTCCAGATGGATGATTTTCTCCTTCCTAATGGAGAAAAATCTACCGGGGATTACCTGGAAGAGATTTTTAAAAAAGAGGGGATTGAAGTTTATAATTCCAGAAAGATAACTGAAGTAAAAAATGAATTTGGAAATGTAACTCTTTTGACAGAAGACGGGCTTAAAATTATTTCGGAAAAATTACTCGTGGCAGCTGGCAAGAGATTTGATTTTAGTTTCCTAAAACTTGAAAATGCCGGGGTAAAGTATGATAAATTTGGGATTGAAGTAGACGATAAATATAGGACATCAGTCAATCATATCTATGCAGTTGGAGATTGTAATGGGATAAATTTATTGACTCATGCGGCAATGCACCAGGGAATGTTTGCCATTATGAATGCAGTAAGTCCCTGGAGAATGTTTAAATATA